>NZ_JBFSUR010000052.1:10375-10708 GCF_041467535.1 Vibrio sp. 10N.247.311.47 | reverse complement strand
TTACGCTGGTGAGGTTGTTTAAAGAAAACGCACTATTTCCAATTGTGGTCACCAAATTTGGGATGGTTACGCTGGTGAGGTTGTTTAAAGAAAACGCACTATTTCCAATTGTGGTCACCGAAGTTGGGATGGTTACGCTAGTGAGATTGTTAGAAGAAAACGCATACTCTCCAATTGTGGTCACCGAGTCAGGAATAACAATCTCCTTTCTTACTCCACCATAGGAAATTATTATCTTTTTGTTATCAGTGCCATCATCATTACGAGCAAAAATAAAACCATCTGATGGGACATTGTTAACTATTGATATTGCATTTTTATTAAATGCCCGCT
>NZ_JBFSUR010000052.1:0-10278 GCF_041467535.1 Vibrio sp. 10N.247.311.47 | reverse complement strand
AACGCTGGTGAGATTATTTTCAGCGAACGCCCGCTCCCCAATGGAGGTCACCGAATCTGGTATAACCACATTAGTGAGTTTATTGTTTTCAAACGCCTGTCTTCCAATTATAGTAACCGATTTTGGGATGACCACGCTGGTGAGCTGCTTGTCATAAAATGTCCCCCCATTAATAAGTTCGACCGAATCTGGGATGACGACATCTGTGTCGTTACCGTTGTAGCCAATAAGTATTGACTTGTCATCTGAACCATCACGATTTTTGGCATATTGCAACCCTTCCGTTGCTCGTTCACAGCCAGTAAGAAAGGCTAAACAGAGTAAAGTGCCAAGAATTTGGGCTGTTGCTTTCATGAGCCTTGCTCTTGATAATGTCATGGCTGTTCCCGTATTTTATTAAGACCGTCAAATACCCTCTACCAACGCATAAAAGCGTTCACAGGTAGTCAGCTTTATTTTGAGATAAACGTAAGGTAGCAATACTTTCCGCAGTTAGTCCACTTCCAACAAGTTGTTTAGCTAGTTTCGCTACTAAAACGGACGCTTTGACAAGCAAAACATACATATAAAAGGCCCAAATCGTGAAAGTTTCATTCTACTAAATGACTTTTTGTAGGGTAAAACGCAGGCTCTTTAACTTTATAGGGTATTTAACCTAACGAATTTTGGGGCAGAAGTGTTTTAGAGTAGTCGCACTAAGGCGCTCTTGTCCCAATGAGTGCTATCACCGTAGAGGTCAAGCACGTCTCTGGACAGAAACGTTTTAGTGATAGTGTTAATTTGGAGAACCGTGAGTTAGCTTAAGTATGGAAACGTCGCTTAGCTGAGTGTCCAGCATTGGTGACACAGTTGACGCATTAACGTAATAAAGCGTATCTACTCTTCGCTGTGAGTCACAATACACGCTTGTGCTAGCTGCTGATATTCTGCTTGCATGGTAATGAGAAAATCATCTGCATTTTCAAACTTCACAATTGGCGCTCCCAATACTACATCACAGTTAAAAGGAACAAACATCACTGTACCTTTGGGTAGAGATCGACCCAATCCGCGCATCACTACCGGAATGACAGGACAGGCTCCATGTTCATCCACCAAGTGATAAATCCCTTTCTTTAACCCGCTCATAGTTTCAGGTTCACCGCGACTGCCTTCAGGGAAGATAATTAAGATATCTCCTTGATTAAGCGCCTTATGGCACTCATCAAATACTGTGTGACGATCAGTTTTACTCGGTGAACGATGGATGGGAATAATGCCTAAGATATTGAGTGATAACCATGCTGATACTTTGTTTTTGAGAAAGTAATCGGCCGCTGCCACAGGGCGCACTTTATGCACCATATTGATAGGAAAGAGTGCCAGTAATACCAAAGTATCGAGATGACTATTGTGGTTAGCAGCGACTACAATAGGGCCATTGATCGGCAGATTTTTCCGATTAATGATATTGAGTCCTAAGGCAACAAATACCAGTGGCTTCACAAACAGCAAGACGAATAGAATTTTGAAAATTTTCATGTCGTCTTCTTAGTAGTAAAGGTAATAAATATAGTGGAAGAATAAAGGAGCGGTGAACATCAGACTATCAATACGATCTAAAATACCGCCATGACCGGGGATAAACTGACCGGTATCCTTAATTTGTAAGTCACGTTTAACCGATGAAATTACCAAATCGCCAATAAAACCACTGAAGGCGATAATCATCCCTGCAACTAAACCTTGAACTGACGTTAATGGTGTCAGGTAAGGTGCCACAAAGTAACTAGTGATGATGATAGTTGCCGCACCACCAATAAAGCCTTCCCATGTCTTGTTTGGGCTGACTTTCGGTACGATTTTGTGTTTACCGAAGCTCTTACCCCATACGTATTGGCAAACATCATTAAACTGAGTGAAGACCAATAAGAACAGTAGCATTCCCATTGAACCTGCCTCTGGATTCTTACTTGGCAGTATCAATAAATAGGCCATATGGCTAACACAAAATACCGTCAGCATTAGTGCCCAGTGAATAATGCCTGCTGAGCGGATGAAACCTTTGGTATCACCAATCAGCACCGCGACCATCGGAAGATAGAGGAACATGAAGACTGGAATAAAGATGATGTACATGCCATACCAATCGATTGATAACCAGTAGTATTGAAACGGGATCGAAAAGTAAGCCCAGAAGATCACGCGTCGGTACGATGGATAGAAACTCTTTCAGCGCCATAAAACTTAAAAAGGCGACAAAGATCAGCGTATATTGAGTGGGCAGATAGAGCACTACAAAGACGATTCCGATCATCCACCACCAAGAGCGAATGCGAAGTTTAAGCTCGTGGTAATCCTTGTTAAGATTACGGCGTGACAAATAGAGGTAAATCAAGGTGCCAATTACTAGTGCGAGCGTGATGGCCCCCATCATGTGTAGTGAATGAATAGGGATATTAATCATGGCTAGTCTCACCTAAAGGCTTATCGATTGAATTGTGGGATGTGGGATGCGCAGACTGCTTGGTTTGTTGACTCTTCTCGTGACTCGATGATGGGTTAGCAAGCTTTTCTTTTGTATTAAAAATACATACCAAACGACGCCAGCATGTTACAACACTGCCAATTACCATGATTGCAAGCGCGATGTCCATCAGATAAATGCCAAAGCTAAGTGATAAAGTAAACCAATGGCTAATCGCCATCACTAAGAGCGTTACAGTGAGTAGGGCCATTCGATGTTGCTTGGCCATTGGTCCTCGAAAATCGGCCGAACAACCCATGCTAACACCCAAAACGCGAATGTAAGCTGAAAGTACAGCCAGCAGTGCCGCTATCCAAGCTAAAGGCATAGAAAATGCAGAATGGGCAACGAAACCAGCCGCGACAATCAACAGTGGGTCGGCGATACGGTCTGGAACATCGTTAAACAATTCACCAGCAGGAGTTTTCTTTCCACCTTCTACAGCGACCATGCCGTCAAACAGATTACACAATAAGCGCATTTGAATCATCAGAGCGAACAACACCAACCAAATTGGTGCAGGCCAGAAGTGATAACCCGCCGCAAACGCGAGGCCAACGGCGGCAAAGAGGATGCTCATAAGTGAGATTTGGTTTGGGGTAATATTTTTCTGACTCAGCCAAACAGCAATGCGTTTGGTGAACGAAATATCACGCACAGCAAGAGGGCGGCGATTAGATTCACGTTGGATGGGCATGGGGTCAATATTTTTAAATAAGTTATTCCCATTGTAACTACTTGTATCTTACTTTTGAAATGTTATTTAGGTGGTATTGAATATACGGGTTTATTTGATATCTCATCAATTCGGATAACTTTTTATAGGGAAAAAGCACATGAACAGGGTGTGAATGAGTAAAAGCACTAAGCAGGAATGGGGCAGAAACCATTTAGAGTTTACACTCTATTCCCTGATCGCATTACCAGCCCGAGTGCTTAACGTGAGTAACGGATATTTTAAATATCTTCTCAACCAAAAAATTACTATCAGGATCTAATTTAAGTGTGCCTATCGCCAAATCCAGTAAATGATGGGTAGAGTGCTGCATCCATTTACCTGACGTACGCATCCCATAAAGTACCCCTTGAACCAAAACGATTATTCGTTACAATGCTTGCGCCAGTGGGGTGCAGGAACGCCATTGGCCGAAGCTCTGTCACAGGCGCTTCGTTGCGTGCATTGTATAATGGCTATTACCTCAGCCTTCCAAGCTGATGATGCGGGTTCGATTCCCGCTGCACGCTCCAACTCATGCTCTAAGGTACTCCTCATGCAAACGCCCCCTTCTGACGAAATGAAACAAGCTAAAAAAGCCTTCAAAGCCAGTTTAAAATCGTATCTGGCTCAGTTTAACGAGTGGACTGAAACGCCAGACGTCAGCGTCATACTGGACGCTTTTAAACCCGTCATATTCCAAGAGTCCGTCGATCTCATTGGCAAAAATAAAACCAAAGTAGCCCAAACGCTCAACGTGAACCGTGGCGTACTGTCTAAGGTATTGCAGCAGCATCCAAAGCCTACGCTCAACCTGGATGAAGAATCACTGAGCTGAAACAAAAACCACTCACTTTTTGTCGTTACCTTCTGGCAATGCAGCTAACCTATCTTCAACCGCAAACACATAGGGGCTTAAAAACAACGTAAACTGAATGTTTTCGCATAACTCTCCTGATATGTGAATATCGTGAAGCCCCACGAGATACCAACCTTCTTCTTTATACTTCTTCATCCATTGAACCAAGTCTATGATTTCATCATGATCCAACAGGCTCAAGTCCTGGATATAGTCATTGTTCAAGTCGGTTCCTATATACCGAGAATTACTCAGGGATAAGTAGCCATCCCCTTTATAAGGGAGCGCGCTGGGATGAACCACATCAATTCCGTAATCAAAATACGCATAGGATATATGCGCAAGCAGATAGCGAGATGCTTCAACAGATAACGTGAGCTGGCTTTGTTCCAGTCTCTCTTCAATGTCGTCGTCAGGCGAAATGGCTCCTACCGATATCTGCGCTTTTTGGGATTGGTACTCATGATGGCTTTCTGAGCAATAATGCAATCGAATGGGAATGTCACATCTCATGTCAGCTTTAGGATCAACCTCTTTTAATGTTGGAATTTGAGTCGGCGCAATTGAATTTATCATGTTAACTTCCTTCATTTTTCGTCTTATTTATTGTCTCAATCAACTGCTTCGCCACCTGCTCCATAGCTTGACTGCTCAAGTCGTTTCTTGCACCGCGCAATTGATCGTATTGTACGAGGCGTGACACGGAGTCTTGATAAAGCCCTAACGTCGCTCGCTCTGCATCAGAGGTCAATGTAAACACACGATAACGCTGCTTCACACAGTCATCGAGGTAAGAAAAGACGCAGTGTTCCATTTCTCTGGCTTCCCTTCTCAGTCCAAGTCCGGAGGTGATTTCTTCCACTTTTATGCCTTGCGAGTCAAACGCCCCGCACTCGGCTCCTTCCCACGTCACCGTATCTTCCTCCTTTAACCTGCTACAGCTCATTCTGGTCACCCAACGTTCATGTTGCTGGACCAAAGCATACCAAGACTGATTTTTGTGGATGACGGCATCCTCGCGCTCTACCCAATCGAACACATCATTAAATTGGTTGAGGGCTCGGCGCCATTGCTCTTTTTGTTTGCGCACATTAACGCGACCAATCATGGGCTTAAAGTATTGCGCCCATCGAAACACCACACGCTGAAGGCGCTCAAAATCCACTCCCCCTTGATGGTCATGTCGCGCCTTTTGGTCCCTTATGGTTGATAAGAGGCGAACCTGAATCGTGGTGGAATACCCCGTAAGCGCATCAAGCAGCGACAGCTCTGAGGGTGTCCACATCCTTGCTTGGATAAGCAAAGCTTGTACTTTTCTTGGTTGACGATTAATTTTTCGAATGACGCCTTTACTGACCTCTGCAGGCAAATGGGAAAGCAAATGTTCGTAGCTGAATAGATTAGGATGTATGTGGCGGTTGACTCCACCTGGCAACACACTTAACCAGGGCAACCATACTCGGTGACGTTGATAGGCACTCACATCCTTGACCTTATTGTTAAAGGAATGCAGCTGTCCAAAAGATACCTGGCTGAGCGAGCATTGATATATCTGCAGATAGAGCGACAACTTCTCTTTATCAACAAAATCCCACAGGTGTTTATAGAGCGCGCGTCCACCTTGCTTGATGCCATTTTCAAGAAAACCAAATTGCTGACCAAACCGCGTTGAAACCCACTGTTTGGTTGTTTTTCCCATATCAAGATAAGCTGTCGGTACTGGCGTCATATCCATCCCGTCATAATCGCCTTTTTTCGGCGCTTTCACCGGTACGCTGAGCGCTTGAATCCCTTGCTTTTCCAAATCCGACAATAGCGCGCCTATTACGTATTCCAATATATTGAAAAACCGCCACGCCAATGAACTCTGACGAGATTGCATCATAAAATCAGGCGAATACTGGCATCCAACCCAAGACCCGTGGAGATTATGCTCCCCCTCCCACGTTAACGAGAGACGCTGCATAGTGACTTTTTGATTGGGGTGCTTAACGAGACGAAAGAGTCCAGCCAGCACTAACGTATCGAATGCCCCATCTTGCTCGCGTTTGACCATTCTTCGCCAAGACTGGTCGTTTAAAAAGCGGTAGAGCGTTTGCCATGCCAGCACCTTCGATTGCTCTTGTTCACCCTCCATACCGTGAAACGAAGCCATCGTCGATGACAGTAACACTTGGGGTGGCGGCAAGGCCGTTAACGTGTTCATCGGCCCTCCCTTTTTTGAATTAACGCGCTGCGCGGAGGCGTCACCATGCGGTCGTGTGTGTCAAAGTCCACCCTATCCAGATTCAAATGATGAAAGCTCATCACTTCACCATCAAAAAGCGGCGAGTGCTCGTGCGCAAGAAACCAACAACCAAAATCAGAACGAGAAGGTCTAGGCCCTATCCTTATCGACAATGTGTAAGAAAAATCTTCTGGTTCAAGGTGAGTGGTATATTCATTCTCCGAGTCTTCCCACTGTTGCTCCCATTGACGTTGCGCCTGTCTATAGGCCTCACTGGCACGGTGATATCGCGTGACACAGGCTCGCTTATGCACCCCAAGATAACGACAGACTTTAAAAAAGCCGTGCAAATGCGCGATTGTCACGCTTGACTCAAAACGCATCACGCCTTTACTTAAAGTAAAGGTGCCTTGTATCCAGCAATCTTGACGCTCAGGTTTACTGGGCAACGTCCATAACCCAACAAAGGTATATTGGCCTTTCGTCAGTTTCTTGAGGTAGGCTTGGCCATAAGCAAACCGACGTTGACCGATAGATTGGCGAACCCCACCCAGTGACAAGACTTCATGATTACGAAGCTGATTCAATTTAGATTTATAATACAGTGGGCGACGGGCTCGCTTGAAGAACTCAAGCAACGTCATCTCGATAGACGGACTCATCCTTCCCCTCCATAAGTTTTCATCATAACGTCATGCGCGACTTTCAACTTTTTCACCCCGTTATAGATATTGCGGCGCGAAACGCCGGTGATAAACTCCGCCAACTCGTAGGTATGGCCATGAATAATGCGAAGGCGCACCGCCTTTCGAGTACTGTTAGGAAAGTCCCGCTCTGAATACATCGACAACAACGCATTCAGGTGCCTTTCTGTGAGAAACTGCCTCATACCTCACCCATTCTGCTTCTAATGTTGAATTTTGTGTCGTCTAGCCGACTCATTATTCAACGCTTTCTTGAATTCAAATCTCAGAAGAGCCAATCCACTGCTCATCGAGGTAAGCATCCCAACCGTCTGGGCTCACAGAAAAATAATCGACACACTCCAACGTATCGTGCGTCCAGCCGCCTTTGGGGGCGTGGTACTGAACCATTTCCACCCCCTCCAAGCTCAGAATACGAAGCAATGCCAACGTGCGCCCTTCCATCAGGTCGGGCTCAGCCGGTGATAACGAACGGGCGACTATCATGAGCCCATCTCCTTTCCTAACTTGCCTTTGTCATCGAAATGACGCTTCTCGCAGCCTTGTTTCCACGCGCTGCAGCTCCAATAGAAACTGCCTTTGTTTTTCCCAGACTTGCGCACTAACACGCCTTTGCCACAGGCACACTGTTGATTTTTAGCCGGCTTGCCGCGCACGCTATCGAGAACAAGACCACATTGCTCGCGGTCTTCACACGCCCAAAACGGTTTCTTGGTCGAGCGAAGGCGCATTTTTTTGCCACACAACGGGCAGGGCGCTTCGGGCTCTACGACTTTTGGTAAGGTAATGGTGATGTCACCGGACTTCACCTTACTAACAATGGCCCGCACAAATCCTTCTTGGTTTTGCATAAAGGCATCGAGGCTCATCTCTCGCTTGGCAATGCTTTCGAGCGACTGCTCCCAAATCGCGGTCATCACCGGATTGCTCACTTCGTTCGGCAGCGCCTGAATCAAACCGCGTCCCGCTTCGCTACTTAGGAGCTTTTTCCCTTTTGCTTCCACAAAGCCGCGCTTTTTGAGCGTCTCAATAATGGCCGCGCGCGTTGCTTGCGTGCCAAGCCCTGCCGTCTCTTTCAAAATCGCTTTGAATTGAGCCGGAACATTATCGCTGCGTGCAATATTGGCCATCGCATCGAGGAGCGTCCCTTCGGTAAACGCAGAAGGCGGCGTGGTTTTCTTACTCACCACATTGACCTTGGAAAACGTCAGCGACTGACCAGCCGTGAGAGAGGGCAAAGATTGAGACGTGCTGTCTTCGCTCTTCCCTTTCCCCTCTTCTTTTTCTTCTTTCGCCACAACCCGCCAGCCTTTAACGCGCTCCACTTTGCCGGAGGTTTTAAAGCGATGACTCCCACACTGCAATTCAATCACAGTGGCCTCGTCTTCGGCGTGCGGATAGAACTGAGCGACGTAACGCTGCACGATGGCCTGATACACGTATTTTTCGCGCTCCGTCAATCCGGTGAGTACCGGCGTCTTTGCAGTAGGGATAATGGCGTGGTGCGAGCTTTGCGCCACTTTTTTATCGTTCCAACACGCGCTGCTTATTGCCCCGTCCGCGCCCTGGCACATCGATGCAAACTCAAAGGTCTGACCCAGCGACTTCAAGATTTGAGTCACTTCGCCCTGCTGACTCACCGGCAAAAACGCGCAGTCGGTACGCGGATAGGTGGTCAGTTTGTGTTTTTCATACAAGGCTTGCGCCGTATCGAGCACTTGCTGCGCGGTGTAACCGAATTGAGCCGACATGGCCTTCTGCAGAGAGCCCAAGAAAAACAGCGCTGGATGTTTGGCTTTTTGGCGTTTGGTATCAAACGCCGTGACCGTTGCTGCTTGTCCTTGACAGTCACGAGCCACACGCTCGGCCACCTCACGAGACAAACAACGTCCTGATTCATCGCTTTGCGCTTCTGGTACTTGCCATTTAAACGAAAATCCCGTGTCACCGACGACGTCATAAAACGGTTTCGAGACAAAGTGAGCGATGGCCAAGTCTCGCTCAACCACTAACCGTAAGGTGGGCGTTTGAACGCGGCCCACCGATAAAGCGCCGCGATAACCGGCTTCTCGCCCCACCAAAGAGCAAAGCCGCGTTAAGTTCATACCCAGCAACCAGTCGGCTTGACTGCGACCAAGCCCCGCCCAATAAAGAGATTCAGTGTCACTGCCGGGTTTGAGATTATCCAGACCTTTACGAATGCTGGCTTCGTCTAAGGCGCTGAGCCAAAGTCGAGAGACTTGGCCTTGGTAACCCACAAACTCTAAAATCTCACGAGCAATCACTTCCCCTTCACGGTCGGCATCGGTGGCTATCACCACCTCTGTCGCGCTGGCCAATAATTTCTTGATGACATTGAACTGTTTCTTCTTGTCGGGCGGCACCACCATTTGCCAGGTAGTCGGCACGATAGGGAGCGTGTCATAAGACCAAACTTTTAGTGCGGGATCATAATGCTCCGGGTCGGCTTGAGACAGAATATGACCAAACCCCCAGGTCACGACCACCCCTTGGCCGCGCAGCGCCCCCTCACCTTTTTCATGGCAACCAAGTACCTTGGCAATATCACGTCCTTGGGACGGTTTTTCACATAAAAACACACGCATGGTTTACCTCCAACCGACGCACAAACAAGGTGACCGCGTCACCTTTAGAGCGCCTTCTTGATAAAGAAAGCGTTGACCCAATAACAAGGTGACCCATCATGATGTGGTCACCTTGCTGGCGAGTTGCTGCTTCACCCAACCTGGCGTGACCTTACTGAGCGTCATGCCTTCACGGTTGCCAATTAAAGCTTGCTGCACTTGCGAACAAAATGGCTCTTGCGCTTTCACGCCGAGCTCTGCTTGTGCGCGTTGGTCGGCGTCACCACTTCGGCGGGCGCGCACTCGAAATCGAAGCGCCGCAATGGCGTTAGATAAATTCACTCCTCTCATCTATCACTCCCTATTTAAAGTTCAGATTGAGAGGCTAGGTTATTATGCGCCCCTGACTGCTGTGGTTTTTTTAATAACACCGCATCCACACGCTGCGCCATGATGGTAATTAACGAAGCCGTTAATGCCATGCCCGATGCTATTTGACCTGGGTTGTTTTTATCTTCCCAAGTGTCGATGCGGAGTTCGCCTTCAATACGCACACGCATGCCTTTTTGTAATAACTTACTTAACGCCTCAGCGTCACGCCCCCAATAACTGATGTCCACCCAAAAACCGCCCTTATCTTCATAAGGACGCTCTGGATCTTGTGTTTTAATTAAACGGTCGT
>NZ_JBFSUR010000051.1:0-18503 GCF_041467535.1 Vibrio sp. 10N.247.311.47 | reverse complement strand
AACATTACGTTAGACGGAATTTACGCTGAGCTTAGTGCTTAAGGTTCTGTCTATGTGTCCGGCCACGGTATTTTCGAGAGTGTTAGAGAAAGTGCAATCGAGAATGTGGTCGGGCAATATTAACGGGTATTGGCAATGTACTTAAGTGAATACCGGCAACCCGTATTTCAATAATCCTTAGTCAAACGTTAGAACATGAATTAAATGACTGTTGTACATATAAGTTGTTTTAGTTATATAAACTTTGTCGTTCCTTATTAATCGACCCTTAGCTAATTGCTCCTTAGTTAATGGTTTTATAACTGTTAGTTATTGATGAGGATATATGGCCATTGATAAAGACATATACCTATTGTCATTTTTAAAATCATTCGTAACGATACTGATTAACCATGATAGTTAATTTTTAATTGTAATAAATTTAAATTAAGTGACCTATTACATGCATGCTGTGAACAATAAACGTTATATAAGATCACTCGAAGAGCTGTATAAAATAATTAATTCATTAATGAATGAATGCAGTGACCAACGTGGTTTGATGTATAACGTGTGTGATTATGAAAACAGTAATCTAATGCCAAGTTTAGGCCGTTCCAATCGTAAGAACATACGCCGTGTCGAACAAGAGTTGCTTTCAACAGTGAGAGTTTACGGTGGTCACTCGCTGAGTTCTAACGACATAAATGACTGGTTATTGATGTGTTTAGCCAAAAAGCAGGGCTTTCCCACCCGTTTACTGGAATGGACCGATAACCTGTTAAATGCGCTTTGGTCGGTGTGTCACAGCCAAAGTAAAGACTGCATAAACATAATTAAAGCTATTGATTATCAGCGGGTTAGTGTTTTTAGCTCGCCGTGTAATATCAACAAAACTCAGATATTTAATGTGGCGGATTGCGATCAGCAAGAGCCGCGCAAGGACAAGTGGTATTCCATTCACCCATTTAAGGAAGGTGGCAATGATGCCATTCAGCCTCTGTACGATGAGAAAGAATATTCAAACGGTCTAGTGTCCGTTCATATTCTTCCATCAGTAAAAGTAAACCTGATAAAGGAGTTAATATCCATGAACGTTTTAAATGAACCGACTGATTATATCGAAGAGAAGCTAACCGATATAAAAAATGAAGCCCATATAGATAACAATCAAGTTATTAATAAAGGTGAGGGGAATATTGAATTACAAGTGAATACCCATAACCGTAAACTTGAGCAGTATGGCCGAAAGTACCATCAAGATTTTGACTTCGACTAAAGTCTAATATTTCTACTGATTTTATTTAGAGCTCATATAGATCTAGTGATTACGAGATAAATAAAATTAGAACACCAATTAATTTATAAAAAGATGAAATCTGTGAGCTTAAAGATTGTTTATAAAGTAACTCGAAGTTAGAGTGATGAATCTTGTTATCAAGTTGTTAAATTTTTACAAATCTAGTTTAAACACTCTAATAAAAAAGTGGCGCAAAGCTACTGAAATTTAAACCAATAACGAAAACATAAAGGATTCTGGAATATGAATATGCAAACCAATGCATCGACATTCGTGCTGGAAAACCAAGTCGACACCGCCTTTTTACAGTCATTCAGTGATGCGTGGAATAACCATGATATTGAAGCGCTGATGTCTTTCATGACAGAAGACAGTGTATTCCACACGGTGGCAGGAGAAGGCTTGCTTGGAAACACTATCGAAGGGTACGAAGCGGTTCGAAATAGCTTTGAATTGGTTTGGCAGAACTTTCCAGATGCAGCTTGGAGCGACCCTGTCCACTTTGTGTGCGGTGACCGCGCGGTGAGTGAATCAACGTTTTCTGCTACGAACCCGGATGGCAGCATCATCGAAGCTCGCATGGTCGACGTGTTTACTCTGAAAGATGGAAAAATCAGCGTAAAAATCTAAGCCCAGACGATAAGCCAATTCTCACTGAGATGTTAAATCGAGCCAAAGAAAATGGTCGTGGCGTTTACACCTATCGATGGTTAAATCCGCTGTCGAGCAAAGTGGAAACTAAGCACACTTACTATCGAATTATCGACAATAAGTTGGTTGGGGTGGGTTATTACACAAATTCAAACAACACGTAAAAGTGTTTCTACTGAGCCCTCAACCCAGTTAAATAAAGGGCTGGGGGCTCGAAATGCCGGTTTGTGTAAAAAAGCAATTTAGTAAAATTCACACTGTGTAATTTTTGTTGTGAAATTGTTTCAAAAATAACAGTAGTATGAAAAACATGGAAACCACACAGTAAAGAACAATTTTGAAAAGGGTCAATTGGGATGTTTGACCTTAATGAAATTTAAAGCCGTACGAGGGATAGACTATGAATATGCTGACACTAGACAAAACAGAACTTCACAGAAACCATTCAACTTTTATTGCTGAAGCTGTCTTTGCCGTCGAAATGGTGAAAGCAGACAAGCAACTCGAAAAGCAGAAAATGGCGAAACAGTTGCTTGATACTCTATTCCCTCTCGAGTCTGGTTCTCACGAAGATGTAGTGAGCTACGAGATTGACTACCGACACGTTCAGGTTTATTTCAAAAACGGTGAACACACAGGTTTGAAACGCGCTAAACACTTTGTGGCTTACACAGGTGATAAATCTAAGCCTTCAGCAATCCTATTCCGTGATGAAAGCGGTACGCACGTTGAAGTGACAATCGGTGCTCGTAAAGGCACTGGCCGCCTGGAGTTGGTTGATATTCAAGATATCCAATTAGAGACGTGCACCACGTTTGGTCAAACTGAGGCGAGCCGTTCTTCTGGCATCCGTCACTGGGTGAGCTTAGTAAAAGGCGATGAAAGTGGCCGCCCGAATGCATCAAGTGAAGACAAAGAGTTCACTGCGAAAAATGGTGAAGACTATAACCTAGGTTTTTGCTTCGCAATCTAACGAACTGTCTTTGAAATGTGCAGTGCTGATCTGTGAGATGCAGCACTGACATTTGAGCACTGATTTCTCTTTTACCTTTGGTAACTTTCCCCGCCCCTATAGCGGGGCTTTTTTATTAGAGCTATAAGTAAATTGGGTGATTATTAAAATTATCTGCAAAAAGTTTGGATGTGATTTTACGGTGCGTCATTTTAATTTAAATTGTTGTATTTGAAGGTTTTTATTTTTTTGTTTTATTCTGTTTTTATTGGGTTAACTATCACTATCAACGGTGGTTTGGGTGACTATTGAGCTAAAACTCAGTCAAAATACTTTGAGCTGTGCTATAATGTGCGCCTTGGGATTGAGCCAGTAAGTCCATTTGTCACTAACTATTGTGATTTTTATTGCCTTTTATTTAGGCGGTTCGGCGAGCCAATCAAGTAGTAATTGGATACGGAGAGCGTCCTTATATTCGTTGATTCGGATATGCGAACATCATAATTTATGAGTTTTAAATCAAAAAAATACAGTATTGATTCTACTGACTATCAAGTTGGTCAAGATAACGTCAGTAAATGGGGCATGGATGTCCATAACACAGTCTTCGTAGCCTCAGTAGGCTTATCTCTTCTCTTCATCATCACTCTTCTTGCTCTTCCTCCTGCAGATGCTAAAGCTGCAATTGATTCTATTAAGGGTGCTGTTCTATCAAAGTTTGACTTCCTGTTTATGTGGGGAGCTAACATCATGCTAGCGTTTGCTGTAGTTCTTGCTTTTTCACCGTTGGGTAAAATCCGTTTAGGTGGTGAAGACGCGACGGCGGACTATTCAATGTCATCTTGGATTGCGATGTTATTCGCAGCAGGTATGGGTATTGGACTTATCTTCTGGGGTGTTGCAGAGCCAACTGCGTTCTTCACTAACTGGTTCGGAACGCCATTAGACGCAGAACCTTTCACAGCCGCTGGTCGTGAACTGGCGCTAGGCGCAACCGTATTCCACTGGGGTTTTCATGCATGGGCTATCTATGGCATGACGGCGCTTTGTCTGGCGTACTTTGTTTATAACAAAGGCTTACCGCTATCAATGCGTTCTGTGTTTTACCCAATTCTGGGTGAGCGTGTGTGGGGCAAAACTGGTGATGTAATCGATGTACTAACCGTACTGGTTACTCTGTTTGGCCTTGCGACTTCATTGGGCTTAGGTGGTACACAAGCAGCAAGTGGTATTAGCCACGTGTTCGGCTTGGAAAACAACATCTTCCTTCAGCAATCTATCATCGTTCTGATCATGGGCTTGGCGATCATCTCTGTACTACGTGGTATGGACGGTGGTGTTAAGTTCCTAAGTAACCTGAACATGGTTATTGCATTCATATTCCTTGGTCTTATCGCTGTATTGAACTTCACAACTGTGCTTGATTCAATGGCAACGGCGGCAACGGGCTATGTGAAAAATATCGTAGCTTTGAGCCAAAGTGCGGGTCGTGAAGACACAACATGGCTGCATGGTTGGACTGTGTTCTACTGGGCATGGTGGGTAGCGTATGCACCTTTCTTCGGTATGTTCGTAGCGCGTATTTCTAAAGGCCGTACGGTTCGTGAATTCCTACTTTGCGTATTGATTATCCCAACATTGGTGACTTCAGCTTGGATGTCTATCTTCGGTGGCGTAGCTATCGAGCAAGTGATTAATCAGGTGGGGCAACTTGGCCTCGACCAAGGCATTACAGATGTATCTCTAAGCTTGTTTTACATGCTAGATGCTTACTCGTTCGGTAGCATTCTGTCTGTTCTCGCAGTCGCGCTGATCATTGTGTTCTTCGTTACAACGTTGGACTCAGGTTCTATCGTTATCGATGGCATGACGGCGGGTGGTAAATTAGAAGTGCCAGTGAAACAGAAAGTCGTTTGGGCGGTTATCTCAGGTGCTATCGCGATGGTGATGCTGTGGATTGGTGGTACTCAATCAATCCAAGCTCTGCAATCTATTACGATTATTGCAGCACTGCCGTTTACGATCATTCTTTTGATTGGTTGTGTGAGCTTGTTGAAAGGCCTACTGACAGAAGTCGGTAAAGGGCAAGAAACGGTTACTCCGGCCACTAAGTAAGTACCTCTAGATAGGAACTTACTCTAATCAGCAGATTCAAAGCTCCCTTGCACCGCGTGCAAGGGAGCTTTTTTATGCCGTAGAAGACATCAGCGAAAGAGAAACAAAAAAGAGCCACAAGTGAGTAGTCATTTGTGGCTCTTTTAGTTCTTGGCTCTTAGTTATTAGTCTAGGTGCCCGGTTCTAGCTATGAGCGGGTTTACGCTTACGCGTTCAATTCGTGCTGAATAACGTAATCCAAAGCACCAACAACAGCAGCAACTTGAGCATCGTTACACTCTTCGTCTGTTACTTTGTCACTGTCTGGGTAAACCTCTGTGGTTGTACCGTACTTACAGTCAGTCACGCCGCCACATAAGCCAAGCTTCTTCATTGGGTAGTTGATCACGCCGTGTTGAGTGACGTCTGAACCAATGATCTTGCCTTCGTCATCCGCAGGCGCAATGTGGGTTACTTTTTCAACTGAAGCGATGACAGCAGCTTGGAATTCAGGTTGTGGGTTTTCAGTATCGCCAACAGTGTAGAAACCGTCTGGGATCATACCTTCGATGTACTCAATGCCATCACGAGCTGCGAGTGCAGGTCGGAATTCAGTTTCATCAGAGTCAGTCGTCTCATGCAGGTCAACGTGAACCAATACTTCTGGCAGAGACGCTACTAGAGCTCGTAGGTTTGCTGATTCTTCTGCTGGCGTACCGTCGTAGAAAGAGCGGTTTGGATCAACAGCATTTGGATTCCAGCGGTTGATCACTTCGTAGCCCCAAGGGCTCACACAAGGTGCGACAACAATGTTGAAGTGCGTCGTGTATTTTTCTGCTTGAGTCGCAGCGAATTTGATCGCGCCATGCACGCCACTGGTTTCGTAACCGTGAACACCACCTGTCACCAGAATCGTCGGCTTTGACTCGTCCCAGTTTTTGCTCTTGATAGCGAAGAGTGGGAAGCGAGCTTCGTCGTAGCTCAGTGCGCCGTATTGTTCGATGTCAAAGCGGTCTGCAAGTGCTTTAATCTTTGGTACAACTTCTTGCTGGTATTCACGCTTAACCGTTCGTTGAGCTAACCATGCTTCACGTTCTGCTTGTTGCCATTTTTGCCCTGGCTTACCAATCGGGTAGGTAGATTCACTTTTCATCAATACTTTTTCTTTTATGTTCGTGAAAGATTAAGACAGATTATTCCCGTCTAACAGAGACAGCAATAGAAAACACAACTTGTGACTTTATTTTTTACAGACTCATAGCTTTGATGAGTGAATTGATGGTGTTACATTTTATTGATGGTTCAATTCTTTATAAAGAGACAACAAAATGGCTGGAGCAAGTTTACTAACACTGTTAGATGACATTGCAACCGTGTTGGATGATGTCGCATTGATGTCTAAGGTAGCCGCTAAAAAAACCGCAGGCGTATTAGGTGACGATTTAGCCCTTAACGCCCAGCAGGTATCCGGTGTTTCTGCTGAAAGAGAAATCCCAGTGGTATGGGCGGTCGCAAAAGGCTCATTTAAAAACAAGCTGATTTTGGTTCCGGCAGCACTATTGATCAGTGCATTCATTCCTTGGTTGATCATGCCACTACTGGTGATTGGTGGTCTGTTTCTTTGTTTTGAAGGGGCAGAGAAAATCTTAGAAAAGCTTTTTCCTCATGCTCATCAACACGAAGAGAAAGATGAGGAAAGCAGCTCGGGTGAATCTGTTGAAGAGTATGAGAAGCGAAAGGTCTCAGGCGCAATTCGTACCGACTTCATCTTATCTGCGGAAATCATTGTGATAGCTCTGGGTACCGTAACGGGTACAAGTATCGTGACTCAGATTCTTGTGGTGAGTTTGATAGCGGTTGTGATGACGATTGGTGTTTATGGCTTAGTGGCAGGGATCGTTAAGCTGGATGATTTAGGTTTCTATCTCCAACGCACATCAAATGGGAGTGCCATTAAAACCCGATTGGGTAATGGGTTAGTCGCATTTGCACCAAAGCTAATGAAGATGCTTGCGGTTGTCGGCACGGCTGCGATGTTCTTGGTTGGCGGCGGTATTGTGGTACACAACGTTCCAGCAATTCATCACTTAATTGAACCGATTATTATGGACTTCAGTGGACATACGATTGCGACTGCGGTGGTACCAACGCTATTAAATGGTGTGATTGGGGTTTTATCTGGATTGATTGTCGTTGCTATTTGGACTGCTATCGGAAAAATTCGCGGTAAGTAATCGTTAAATTACTGCTGGGAATAAGACAGTCTTTTATCGAAACAAAAAAGGGTCACCATAATTACTATGGTGACCCTTTTCGCTAAATGGAGGGTGTTTATTTAACAGCCCAAGTGCTTATTTTACAGACCAAGCAATCGCCTCGCCGCCACGGATTGGCACAACGATGTCTGAACCGAAAGGCATCGTTTCAGCAACATTCCACTCTTCTTTAACGAGCGTAATTGTATCTGAGTTACGTGGCATGCCGTAGAAGTCTGGGCCATTGTGGCTCGCGAATGCTTCTAGGTTCTCAATCTTGCCTTCTAAATCGAATACTTCAGCGTACAGTTCAACCGCAGCGTGCGCTGTGTAAGAACCTGCACAACCACACGCTGACTCTTTTGCACCTTTAGCGTGTGGTGCAGAGTCTGTACCCAAGAAGAACTTCTTGCTACCGCTTGTTGCTGCTTCAATAAGTGCTAACTGGTGTGTGTTGCGCTTAAGGATAGGTAGGCAGTAGAAATGTGGCTTAATGCCGCCAACCAACATGTGGTTGCGGTTATAAAGCAAGTGGTGAGCAGTAATGGTTGCCGCTACGTTCTCGTTAGCGTTCTTAACGAAAGTCGCAGCATCTGCCGTCGTGATGTGCTCTAGAACGATCTTCAGGTTAGGGAAGTCGTTAACAATCGGTGCTAGAACTGTGTCCAGGAACTGCTTCTCACGGTCAAAGATATCAACATCGTGAGCCGTTACTTCACCGTGTACCAGCAGCAACATACCCACTTCTTGCATTGCTTCGAGTACGTGGTAAATCTTTTGAGCTGAAGTTACACCTGAATCAGAGTTAGTCGTCGCGCCAGCAGGGTATAGCTTCGCTGCTACAACAGCGCCAGATTCTTTCGCTTTACGAATTTCATCAGGTGTTGTGTTGTCTGTCAGGTAAAGTGCCATTAGAGGCTGGAATTGCTCGCTTGGCTGCTGTGCCATGATGCGTTCACGGTAAGCAAGAGCCATTTCGGTATCGGTTACCGGTGGGATGGTATTTGGCATGATTAACGCTCGACCATTGTAACGGCTGATATCGCGAACTGTATCTTTTAATACTTCGCCATCGCGTAGATGAACGTGCCAGTCGTCAGGACGAGTAATCGTAAGTTGTGTCATTGAAGGCTCCCACCATTTGAAGTGTTATGTAGTTGGAGCCTAAACTCAGCGAAATCTGTGAAAGCAATCGCTTACGTTTAGGCGACAGGATGATAGTGGAAAAGTACTTTCATTTCATCCTATTTTTAACTCTTCATGGCTAGGAGCTTGTTTTTATGGATATTTTATTCGGTATCTATTTGTTAATAAGGGTTAGCGGGTGGCTACCCACAGACCATGGATCATTCCTGGAACCCAGAAGAAGAAAGTAAGAATGATATTAATCACCAAATCTTTCCCGGCGCCGCGAGCGAAGAACACGCCAACAGGCGGAAGCAGTACACATAAGATGATAATGACGAGTTTGTTCATGATAAATCCTTTTTATTCAATGAAAGTTCAATGCGGTAAACGTGTTCATATTATAGAACGTCTCGAGAGTGTTACTGCATTGCTGCCTTAATGTATCAAGATAGAAAGCTAAACATCTCAAGATACTAGCCTAGTATCAAGTGTTTAATGCCTGCCAGTTTATCTATTTATAACCAAATGCTTATAATCAGTATTCCCATCAAGATATACATTTAATCATTTGAAGTTTGGCCGTGATTTTATGACTAGGCATTTCCAAGAGTCAATTTTGCATATTTGCTAAACATATCCAGTTACAAAAAGATAACATCGCAATCTAATGTAGCATTCGTATGCTACAAGGTTAAATTTTAAAAAGGTCAAACGATATGTTAGATGTGTTGCCAAAGAAGGCTAATTTGTTACAGGTAGCTTTAATCTTGGCTGTTTCAGGTTGTAATGGTGATTCAGGAGTTGGTTCTACTTCGAGCCCAGATAGGCCAGCTCAATCGAACGTACTTTACTCCGTTCAAGATACCATGCAGCACACTAAACCTCGTGAAACTTTTTATGTTGATCTCTCCAACAATATGGAAAGTTCTGATGGGACACCTGTTGCTCTGCTGAATGTTGAATCCCTTAATTCTGACTATCATTGCGATGTGGTTTCTAACGACCAAAATGGTTTTTATATTAAAGCAACGCAAGTAAACCTATGTGACTACCGATTTCGTGTTGGATCCTCTGTGTCAAGAATGTCAACAGCGATATCTTATGATGGCTATAGTGAGGCTACAGCTCGAATCGCTATAGCTGAAAACAGTGAACAATTAATACCCATATCATCTGCAACTTCAACTGGAACACCCATTTCGGTGAACGTGAAGGACGAGTTAGCAAATTTGGGGTACGAGGTCGACACGAGTCGCTATACACTTAGTATGACGCTAACTTTGCCTAATAGCGATTCAACGCTTTCATCAGCAGTATCTGATCCCGCGAATAACGTTATAGAGTATACTCCAGGTGCTGGACTTGAATCCGGAGTTGAGAGGGTTTTATATAGCTATAGTGATGGAGTAAATGTTCTTAGTGGTAGCCTGGATATTGCAGTTTCAACAACAGTAAATGGTGCTCCAATAGCTAACTCTACATATATACAGACATTTACCGATCCTGATACCTTAAAAATAGTGTCAGAAGTTCCATACGGGAAAACGGTCACAATTGACGTTTTGAGTCTCATTTCTGATCCTAATGGTGATTCATTACAATTAATTAATGTCTATGCTTACGATGCTGATGTTGCCATTATAGAAGATGCTAACTTAGATGGTAATCTGTTCAATGACACTATTTTCACGTTTACTACTTCTAATTCTGGCTATCACAATATCACTTACGTTGTCTCTGATAACAAAGGAGGCTATGCCACCGGGATAATAAAGTTAAAATCCGAAGACTTATACCCGATAATTGATTTTAATGAAGGCAATGTATATCAATCTGTTACTCCACCTTTAACTATGGAGCAGGCAGAAACTGCGAGTATTGAATTCGAAATAATAGGAACAGGAGATGGCACCAATGCCGTCGATAATGTAACAACCGTAGCGCATTCGAAAGGTGTTGCTGAAGCAATTTGTACTGCAAGAGGTGCTTTTTTACCGAATCAAGTAGATTTGCAAGAACTTTATGCTTGGAAGCCTGATGGTCAAATATTTACAGACTATAGATATCCAAATGACAAACCGTATTGGACTAGTGACCAGGTTGATGAAACTACCACAACACTAGTCAATCTATTTGATGGTTCAGTCACTGCTAGTAATAATGAAGAGGTAAATTATGTTCTTTGTACTAATACTTATTATATCCCAGAAATCACCCCAGTATCTATCAGTTTAAATGGTGTGACTTCGATTCAACGTGACTTAGAGCTAGATAAACATGAATTATATCAGGCGACTATAACTAACTCAATTGGCCAAATGGAACAAGTTCCAGCCGAATATGTCAATTGGACAGTAACTGAGTTGAACGTTAGTACCTTTGATGAACATACAGGTATCTTGACAGCGTATTCTACCGCAAATACTGAACCTCAATTTAATGTTAATATTGAAGCTTGCTATGACTCATTTTGTGATAACTTGAACGTTACTTTACTCGCACCTTTGGGTATAACTTCATATGAAGGAAGTGAATTTCTTCCGTTGTTAACGAGAGAACAAGTACTCCGCTATAGTGATAATAATACTTCGATTTTTGCTCCGAATGATACTGCCGATTATACGTATTCGTTACTCAACAGTTATGGGTATAACGCAGATGACGCGAACTTTATAGAGTCTGGATATGATAGCAGCCAGACTCAATATTACTGCTCATCAATAAACTTCGATGGTGGTGGGTGGAAAGAATTTGACTCGTCAACTATTGCACTTCGGTTTGCTAGCGCTTGGAATGCAGACCCTGCA
Source organism: Vibrio sp. 10N.247.311.47 (assembly GCF_041467535.1). Taxonomy (NCBI): domain Bacteria; kingdom Pseudomonadati; phylum Pseudomonadota; class Gammaproteobacteria; order Vibrionales; family Vibrionaceae; genus Vibrio; species Vibrio sp. 10N.247.311.47. Next base: position 7,337 of record NZ_JBFSUR010000051.1, on the reverse strand, counting down.
TATAAAGCCATACCTGCAGGTCGTATATATTCACATTCCGGTTACCTAGATGAGTTTTGGTTCCGAGGAAATGGTTTGCTCTATAAGTTTTACATTAATAATTACGTGGAACCAACCAGTGAAAACGGTGGTATCACGTATTATAGAGGTCCTGAAGATACTCCTGAGGCCGACTTTAATTACTTTGGTAGCCAAGTACACGTTTTTTTATCATGCTATAGATGATAGTCATGAGTCTGTCTCCCTTTAAAGTAGGTTGAAAATCTTTAGTAAGCCAGTAGCGATGTTACTGGCATTTTTAATGCGAATTATTTACGTGTTATTGTCATGTTGATATTTATTAATTAATAACCGCAAGGTGAATTCTCCGTCTCACTCTATTTCCCCAACTAAAGACATCACTTGTAAATTAAACGCTAGATTATAATAACTTAGGTTACGATTTAGGTAGTTTAACTTGTGATGGTCATAATTAATATTATATAAAGCAATATAATAAAATAGTTATGATGCTCATTTTTATAACTCAGATAGTCACCAGCGTTACCCCTTCTCATATCCAATTGAAACACCTTTCTCAAAGTTTGATAATGGTTATTATGATATCCAATTTAGTGTAACTGAAAGTATTTATTGTACAGATCTTATTCCCTAGATAAATGAACTAGTCGGCGATATATCGACTAGGCATATTTAACTATAAATAATTCCAACGTGCTAACCTAAAACGTAGTTATTTTAATATTATATACCCGTTGTTTAGCAAGAGGCTAACGCAATGCTTATATTATATTAAAGGAAATAAAATGAAAAAATTAACACTCATTACATTATTGTCTGCAATTGCTGTTGTTCCGGCTTTTGCTGCACCTGGCGATACCTCTATTGGTTCTGCAGTATTCAGCGGCTTTGTTCCTGGTTTTGTATCCAACGGTGACATCATTGTTACTGGTGCGGGCGGTAGTGAAGACTCTGCTTCTTTTGTTGGTACGTTACAGGTGAACGCTGACGGTACGTTCACAACGACTAAACCAGTTGTTTTGGAAGCGCATGACTACACGGGGGCTGTGCTTGGGGCTTTAACTCCAGCTAACTGGACGGTATCACAAGTAAATGTGCTTCCAGCTTCAATGGGTGAAGTACAGCCTAACATTGTCGTTGGCGATAACCTTTCAGCGACGGAACTTACTGCAGCTGACTACTTAGCTTCAACTCAACTTTCAGCAGGCGATACGATTCAACTGTATGTTGCTAACGATACAGCACACTCAACTCCAGATGATATTGCTGGTTCAGAAGTTATCGTTAACGTTGATATGATTGCAACTTTGCCATAAGAAAAAATCTCATTATTTGATAGGCACTTAATTAATTAAGTGCCTTGTTTTTCGAGGCTGATGAAAATGAATATCTATATAAATTATTTCTTTCTATTATTGCTTGTTATTTTTAGTTTCAATAGCTTTGGCTATGAAAGCTATTCATTTCCAGTAAATACACAAATAAATAGAGCGAATTTGTATGACTATTCTATAAGTGTAGATTTATCTGATGAGTTTATTGCACTGAAGTATGATAGTGAGAACGAAACCTTTCTAAATGGGCGTTTTTATTCTTATATTAGAACTAATATACCAACAAGCACTGGGGATTCGTTTGAATACAGTTATAACATATCAGAGTTCACTTCTAAATGTGTTCTCAACGATAGCGGTGAGACTATGTATGATGATTTTGTCGATCTCTATATCGATAGAAAACATTACTCTGATATTTTAGATATACCAAACTTTGAATTTAATAATATTAAAAATACTGAATATGAAAACTCTACCAATGAATTTGAATTAGTGACAAATAAAAATATACCGAGTGATGAGCCATTAGATTGCAATGGTCGTATTACGTTCAATGTGGAGCTTCAACTATAATGTTTATTAGACTTTGGTTTGGTTTAAACTTAATTATCATATTTTTCTTGGCCATAATATATAGTTCAAAATCCGTCGCAAATATTCCAGATGGATTTGAAGATATGTTTGAAGAGAAGTTGATAAGAATGCCACTAATTCTCTCGGCTGATAACAACAAATTATTCTATTCGGAAGCTTTCATCTCGGGTGATGAAGTAAGAATTCCCACTTCACAAAAACAACTTGTAGCACAAGCATTGGCGAATGAACTTGGTATTGAGAAAGATGTTAGCGATGCGATGGCAACAACACTGGTAAATGGGGTTGAATCGAGCCTAGATTGTAAAGGTTATCGAAGTGAATGTGGTCTACTACCTGATTTATATGATTTTGTTTATGTGCCAGATAGCCAATCATTGATTATTCATGTTAACTCACAATTCTTAACTGAGATAATAGAAGAGTCAGAAATAAAATTTGTAAAAGAAGAGATCGATCAAAACGCGATCATTATGTCACATGGTTTGAATCTATCTGGTTCTTATAGCGACAACACTGATTATACATCGTCTTATTCTTATCAACATGAAAATTATGCAGGTTTTGGCAAGTATGGCTATTTGCATAATGATCTAAACTTTAGTGATGTCAATGGTTTCAGTTCGGATGACTCATCGTATAACTATGTTGGTGGTAATACTCGTTTCTCTGTCGGGTATAAATACCAAGAACGCTCTTGGAATAGTACTCAGTTTTTAGAAAATGGCAGCAAAACTTCTGGTTACATGTTGTCGATTGGATCGACGAGAGAGCTAGTAAAAAAATCATCTCCTAATTCTAGACGAGTATATTTGAACATTTCAAGAGCTGGTCGACTAGAAATTAATGATGATAGAGGCCGTGTTCTATTAAGTCGTAATGTGGATGCAGGGCAAGAATACTTTGACTATAACGAGCTACCATCTGGTACTTATACTGCGACAATTCGAATATTTGATGGCAGTGAAGAGTTTTACACAGAAGATAGGTTGATAGTCAATACAAGCTCTTCGTCGATTAAAACCGGCGAACTAGATTATCATATTACAGCCGGTTATTTATCAAGAGACCTGACGAATACGGGACTAGAGGACGATTTTGACCAGAAATCCATCAACTTTGCTTATGATAATTATGAAAGTCCAATGTTCACCAATGGGAAATTGAGCTATCAAGTTACGGATTTTTTTGCACTGGGTGCAGGTTCGTTTATTACAGGGGAAGATAATTATAATTATGTTGGTGGTCACTTATCTTTAGGGGAAGTGTCCAGAATATCGGCAGTAACAGGATTATTTGACGATGGATCTAGTTTTTATAATTTTGATGTGGGGATTTATAACTTAAGTGTATCTTACACAAAATTTGATAGTGAAAATGATAATAGTATTGGAGATATTAGTTTGTCTCAACTTTTATTCAGTAACTCGAACTATACATCATTATCAGTAAATTACAACAAGTACTTAACGAGAAATATATCATCATATATATCGGGTATATTAACAAAAAACCAATATAAAGATTTTAGTAATGGTTATAATAATGAATCAGAAAGTTGGTCTGCAAGAAGTGGCGTGCAGATATCATCATTACCACTTGACTCAAAGGTGAACTTAGAGTTATCAGCAAGTGAATCTAGCGATATAAATTATGGTGTTATGGCCTCAATAATTATTCCAATAGGCCAGGAAAACACATACACACATAGTACACAAGCACAAATAGATGATAGTGGTGATGTTGCGCTATCGCATAGAGATACAGTCTCAAGTAGTCTAATTAACAGAAACAATCTAAATGTATCAAGCTCTGCGGGACTTTATTATCAAGATTCTACTGAAGACCAAAGCAGTGCCGATTTATCATTGTCTGCAAATTATAAGAATAAACATATTGACTCAAACTCTTATGCCTATATCAATTCAAGTAGTAATACAAGTGTTTCTGCATATATTGGTACAAGTAATATCGTAACTTCTCAAGGAATAGAGTTTACGAGTGAAAAGTCATCTTCTTATTTTATTTCGAATAATGATACAGGGGAACTGTCTTCGGATGGAAAATTCTTGGCGGTAGTTAACTCCGAGCAGAATGGAAAACAAAGCAATGCTTATGTTAGTGGAGATGCTTTGACGGTATATCCATTAAAAGAGTTCTATGAATATAAATTCAAGCTTGATACGGAAGCCTCTGATTTTTACAACAATGGTGAGTCTTATACGTCGGCTACTAGTTATCCAGGAACTGTTATCCGTTTGGATACGTCGTTGTCTGAGTTGAAATCATTTATATCGACGTTTAGTGATATAAATGGAAATCCGATAGACGGAGTTGAATGTATCGGTGGAGGTTGTGTTTCTACTGACAAGCTTGTTGAAGGTGTGTATCAATTTAAGGTGAAAGATAAACAACCTTACAAAATTATATCTAAGGAAAACCAATGTGTAATACCGGAGTTATCATCGGTTAATAATTTGAATTTAGGTAATAACTTCTGTATGCCATCATTCGAAGAAAATAGTGAAGGTTATCAGATAGCCCTAGTTGATGGTGTTTATTATTACTACTTAGGGCAATACAAGGATAGTAATATTGTATTGAACTATCAGAACAAACTGAACAACTCAGGTGTTGAAATTATAAACAAAAAGCTTGGCGGTTATTTGTATATATTCGCTAAGTCTCCTGAGCAACTAACTACGGCAAACAAACTGTATGTTGATGAACTCATTAATTATGCAGTTCATATGGAGATGACGCCATATGCTTATAACTAACATAGAGAAAATTATGCAACGTGTAATATTTACTTCGATACTATTAATGACGACCTCTTTTAGCCATGCATTTAGCATAGATAAAATGCTTCTTATAGCTGGAGAAGATGGTAATGGAGTTTTTACTCTGACTAGTTCGAAAACTGAACCTGAATATATAAAAGGTAACGTTAGCCAAGTAAAGGTTGAAAACGGAGAGTTAGAAAAGGTAGAGCTAACAAAAGATAATTTACCTTTATGGGATCTTGCGCTATTACCCAATAAACTGATATTAAATCCGGGGGAAAGACGTCGTGTATCAGTAAAGAATTTATGTCAGGTTAATTGTGATGATTTAGAGAAGGACAAAGTTTATCAAGTGACTTTCATGCCTAGCGTTATCGATGGAGATAAAAAAGAAAGTATAATTGGTATTAATTATGGTTATGCTCCTTATTATATTGTACCTGCAAAAAATACTAATGTTGACTACAAAGTTAAATATAACGGTTCAGAAGTTTATGTGGAAAATAATGGTAACACATTTTTCTACATACAGTTTGATAACTGTAAACCGAATTCTGTTAGTAACAAATGTAAACAAACTAATACAATACTATCTGGTCGAAAGAAAACCATAAAATTAGCAGAAGGCCTGCAAAATGTCGATTCGTTATCCGTTAAGGTAGCCAACCATGATTACAGTTATAACAAAAGTATCACTATTAAAAAGAAATAGCCTAATTAGTATAGCGCTATTATTCACGGCTTTAGATAGTAGCCATGCTGCAGATGTATACGGAACGATTACAGCAAACAACTCTGTGGTTTGGAACAATGCGGCGCCAAATAGTTATTTCGGTAGTGAAGCTATATCTCCATCTGCATGGACGATAGCGCAAGAGCAACCAACGGCAGAGTGGTATCCCGCAACGATGGATAACCAACCCGTTAATAACGTTAGCTTTGTTAATCATTCTACAGGCGAAAGTTTTAACACCAGCCTGGAGTTGTTAGGCGTTGAGTACAATTTGGGTAGCTCGGCTAGTTATTTCACATCAAAAGACTACGGGTCAAATGTGGGAATGGGAGTTGCCAATGAGTGTGCAGCTACAAATATAAGTGGTTCGAGTGCGAAAGTGGGCCAAGAGTCGACTTTGTGTGTGTCGCGAATGGGTTACACAGCAACAAGCCGAATAGAGCCTTTTAAGTTTTATCGACCTGCTTTCGCTTTGCCTAATATCAGTAATGATGTGTTCGCAGCCCCTGTTGGATCTGGAACTTTTACGGCATCAATTAACCTTTCACCCACTTACTTTTTTACAAGTCAAACCGGTACGATGACTTATACCAGAGTGCCGGAGACGTTAATTATCACGATTGATTATCAAGCTGCGATCCTTGAATCATTAACGGTACTTGGAGACGGGAATATTGAACCCCAGTATGATACTGCAACAAAAAGGATCTCTGGTACAACGAGGTATGATGTTAGCTTGTTAGGGACTTTACCTACAGGCGTTATTATGACATTTAGCCCTACGTCAGGTGACTATGAGCTTACAAATATTGATAACTCGCTAGATAAGATACCCTACACAATCACGTGTGCCATTGGCTGCGAAAGCCCTGACAAGGTGATTGTCCAAGACGGAGTACTTAATACCGCATCTTTTCCTGATTCAGAAGTGATTACAGTGAATGGAGAAGGTAGTAACAAAGTTGATGTAGCATACGATGTTAGTTTTGATGTCGATGGAAATGCACTCAGTTCAGGTAATTACCAAGGGTCGTTTAATGTTGTTTATGAGGTGAACCTGTGAACCGACTAATTAATAATATTTTTTTTATGTTTCTAGTACTAACCAGCGGTGCAGCGGTTGCTGAGAAGCCAACTGCTCATATTTTGGGGGTAGGGGCAAACTATGGCTATAATTTTGATGGAGATATGTTTGAGAATTCTCAATCTATTTATTTTCTCTACCAATATAACCGACTTCAATTGAATCTAGGTATCAAACATTATAAATTATTAGATGATTCTGAGTACATACCTGATTTAGGTTTGCTTTATAGTATACATGATGGAGAAGAAATTGATTTAAAGGTTGGAGTCGGATTTGAAGATAAATATCCAACAATAGAGTACCTTGCTGAGTATGCTTTGAATGAATATTTCGGTGCGAGTATCGCACTTAATCAAACGTTGAATGATGATTTTGGGCAAAATCAACGAGAAGCCGTGGTTGGATTATCTTATTATTTCAATGACAGCAAGCGTAAGATTGAGTCTGACCAAGTTGAACCTCGCCCTTCGTCACTTGAAATTACGAAAGCTCCGGATTGCACATCTGACCCAACTGATACGGACTGTGACTTCGATACTATGTCTAACAGTATATCCGAAGTTGCTGTTAAGCCGACATTACCTTATGTCGTACAAGAAGGTGATTGGTTATATGAACTACGTAGAAAGTTCGGCTTCGATTTAGAAGAGATCATTGAGAGTAATGATATTGAAAATCCTGATTTGATCATTCCTGGCCAAGTATTAGAATAAGCTCTTACCGGGGCTTTGTTGCGTAATTCAATGGAACTAAATCAAGAACCTACGATCTGATCAGCT
>NZ_JBFSUR010000050.1:0-21298 GCF_041467535.1 Vibrio sp. 10N.247.311.47 | reverse complement strand
CATATCACTTACTACCGTTTTTGTTTTTAGTTCCCGCTAATCCGCGATGAACCTTATTTGTTTCGACCTAGTGAGTCAGAAACAGATAAACGGCTCTTTTATTGAGTGGGTGCTGGATTCGAAATCTAGCTCACGAAACCTTAGAGATTGAGTCTACTCAGTGATCTCTTGCAGCACTTCTCCGATTGACCCGCTTGGTTGGGTGATACCCAGTTTGTTCGAAAGCGTTGGCGCAATGTCATATGGCGTCACTGGTCGCGATACCTTCTTAGCTTCAACGTCGTAGCCTGCAAAGATCACAGGCACATGAGTGTCGTATTTCCACGGAGAACCATGTGTAGAGGCAATTTGGAGGCCTTCCATGTCGTTAATGTAGCTGCGCGGTGCAAATACTACGTACACGTCGCCAGAACGAGCAGGGTGGTAGTTGTTTTTAATTAGCTGCATCACATGCGTATCCGGTACTCGGTTAGCCGCAATGTCACTACTTGATACAGCAAACGCAACACCTTTCACTTTTGCAATTTCATCCGCAATAGCTTCTTGGACCTTAGCCAGATCAAGCTTCTTCTCAGCGATCAGATCATGATTCAGATAGATGTAAGGTTGTGCGTACAAGCGAATCGCGTCTTTGGTTAAACCAAATTCATCCTTCAATCGTTTCTCAACACCACTCGAGAGTAGTGTGTCTTTATTGAAGTATTGAGCTTGATTGAAACCAAGCGCATTTGCCGCAGGTGAAGATTCAGGTACACCGTGGTCGGCAGACAGCACAATCAATGTGTTTTCTAGCCCGACTTGGTTATCCACGGTTTTGAAAAGCTTAGCGAGAGTCTTATCAAGTCGGATAAGGTTGTCTTCTGTTTCTAGGCTTTCAGGGCCGTAAAGGTGCACCACGTAGTCATTTGATGAGAAACTCACTGACAGATAATCGGTCACGTCGCCTTGGCCAAGCTTCTCTTGCATCAACAAGGTGCTAGCGAAGTTTTCCGTGATTTCGTCACCAGCAGGGCTGACGGTTAGCGTTGTGCTGTAGTACTTGTAACTTGCCGGGCCATAAGGATGAGGGAAGGTGCGTTGGAAGTCACCGAGTTTCACTTTGTGTTCGGTATCGTGTTCTTGCAACGTGTATTTATCACGCGGTAATGAGAGCTCCCATTTCTGTTTGGAATACTGAGCAGCAATCGCTTTCTCGTTCCAGCGTGATACCCAATCTGGATACTCGTCATAGTAATAGTTACTGGTGACAAACTCCGATTGTGCTTTGGAGAACCAGAAGGCTTTACCACTGTGTCCTGCCAATGAGATTGCGCCGCGGTCTTTCACTGATACACCGAATACTTTTGATTTGCCACTATTGGAAATCGTCAGTTCGTCACCAAACGTGGTGGAGAGTATTGGCTCTGGAGAGCGGCCATCGCCTTGTGCTGTCTTCTGCGTTGGGTCGATCTCTGTTGCTTTATCGACACCTGCACCAGAGGTCAGCATTTGGTAGTTACCGTCTTCTACGTTATACACCAAACGTTCTTCGCTACGGTCATACCAAACGTTACCTACCATGCCGTGTACGCTCGGTGGAGCACCTGTTGCAAGCGACACATGGCCCACGATCGTTTCCGTGTTGCCATGTTGGTAGTTTGCGTTGGTGTAGTAGGTACCATCATCCATTAAGTACCGGAAACCGCCTTCACCGAAGTTGTGCTTATATCGTTCGATTAGATCTGCGCGCAGGCCATCTACCGTGATTTGAAGGACTAGATTTGGCTTTTCCTCAGCTGAAGCTGGGAGAGCGCAGAGTAACGCGAGGGTTAGTCCTGAAAGCTTGGTGTATTGCATAGAGTTTCCTTATTCACAGTTGCCGCTGAGTTCTAATGTTTGGTCAGGTTTCCAACGTTTGGCCAGATTTGTAACGTGTGTGCAGTGCGAATCGTATTTTTAGTATTGTTGGTGACGATTAGTGAACCATAACCTTCGGCATCTTTAGTTAGTTCGCTTCGTTAGCTAGTTCACATCCTTAACTAAACGCAGCCCCATATCTGACATAGTGATCGATTGGCTTGCGAAGTCACGACGGTAACTTTCAGATTCATTTTCGTCATAAGCAAAGCTGCCACCGCGAACCGATTTGTGTGATAAACCGACGTCGCTGTGTTTTGCGTTGTTAGGGTTGTCTGTTGGACCGAATCGGTAGAAGGTGTCATCGAAGGCATCGATAACAAACTCGCCCACGTTTCCTGTCATGTCATATAAGCCTAGTTCATTTGGTTTCTTTAGCCCGACTGGATGTGCGCTATTTTTAGAATTTGCTGAGTACCACGCAACATCATCTAAGTTATTGGAACCACTGTAAGTATAGCCTTTACTTTTATTGCCACCTTTGGCTGCAAATTCCCATTCAGCTTCAGTAGGCAGACGGTATTCTTCACCCGTTAATTCATTCAACTGCTCAACAAAATAGTTTGCTTGCTGCCAACTAAGGTTATTGACCGGAACTTGTGGGTTTTGGAAATAACTGAGAGATGAACCCATCACCGATTCGAACAATTCTTGAGTCACCTCGAACTTCGCAATATAGAAACTATCTACAGTTACATTACGTGCAGGACGCTCTGCTTTGGTCGCTTCTGGACCGTTCGACCCCATGGTGAATGTGCCGCCTTCAACCAACACCATCTCTTGGTCAATTTGTTGGGCGATGGGGTGTGTAGGCACGCTTGCACAGCCACTCAGAAGGATAGTCATGGTGACGCTGCTAATTGTTGCTAACTGTTTGTAATTAAGAAATTTCATCACGTGCCTCAGATGTTCGAAATAGGGTCTAATTCTAACGTTTAAGGTCATTCCTATTGGTTATAAAGGGTATAACATGTCACCTGATCGAATAGGAATTATGATGGGTCCAGAATACTAAAATAGGTAGGTAAATCATGCATATTACTCAAGGTCCACAATATAGCGGTAAAGCGTCTAAGCGCTTGCATGTCATGGCTAAGCCGATTGGCGCAGCATGCAACATTGACTGTAAATATTGTTACTACCTAAGTAAGCAAGATTTGTTGGAGTACAAGAAAGGCAGTTCTCCAAGAATGGATGATGAAACGTTAGAGACGTATATCCGACAATACATCGAAGGCCAGAATACGCCGGAAATTATCTTCTCATGGCAGGGTGGTGAACCTACCATGCTTGGTTTGGCCTATTTTGAACGTGTGGTTGAACTACAGAAGAAGTACCAACCTGAAGGTGTATTGATTTCAAACGACTTACAAACCAATGGCACGTTACTGAATGACGATTGGGGACAGTTCTTAGCAAAGAATAACTTCTTGGTCGGCTTAAGTATTGATGGCCCAGAGATGCTGCATAACGCCTACCGTACTAACCGAGCCGGTCGTGGTACGTTCAAACAAGTGATGGCGGCTGTTGAGCTGTTGCACAAGCACCAAGTGAAATTCGCGACGTTAACCTGCGTGAACAACCTGACCAGTCAAAATGCACTAGAAGTGTACCGATTCTTACGTGATGTGGTGAAGTCGCCACAAATGCAGTTTATTCCTATCGTTGAACAGAAAACGTTCCGAACGGTTGCACCACAAACATCCCAAGTAAGCGAGCAGCTTAAACAAGGCGACAAACGCCTGATCCCCGGCCATAAAGATTCGATCATGGAATCGTGGTGTGTGTCGGATTTGGCTTGGGGTAATTTCCTTATTTCTGTATTTGACGAGTGGGCTAAGAACGACATCGGTAAGGTGTTTGTTCAGTATTTTGAAGCGAGCGTAGAAACATGGATTGGGCGTCCGAACCCACTGTGTACCTTGAACGAGATATGCGGAAAGGGCTTAGCAATGGAGTCAAATGGCGATGTTTTCTCATGCGACCATTATGTTTACCCTGAATACAAGATTGGTAATATTCATCACGAGAAACTTGATGATTTGGCGTACAGCGCACCACAGCAAAAGTTTGGTTTTGCTAAATCCCGCACACTGACCAGTCAATGTCAGCAGTGTGATTACAAGTTCGCTTGTCATGGTGAGTGCCCTAAGAACCGCTTTATCAAAACTCGTGCAGGCGAACCGGGCTTGAACTACTTATGTGCAGGTTGGCATAAGTTCTTTTCTCATGTCGATAAGTCGATGGCGTACATCGCTCGTGCAATGGGGCATCCGGTTGCTCATGGTAAATTCAGCGACTCAGTATTGATGGCGCACCGAGCAAAACAGGCGCAACAAGCCACGTTCGAGACCAAGTTTTAACTCGTTCTTTGGATCAACAGGTCCAAGAAAAATTTAATCAGATACGAGTCTAAGGACAGGCTAAGTTCTCCAGTTTAAGGTAATACTATGATGAAGAAGAGTTTAGCGACGGCTGTTGCTTTATTGATTTCAACGTCCGCATTAATTTCAACGTCTGCGATGGCTGCGAATAGCGTACAGCAAACGGTTGACGCGCCAGCACAAAATATCAATCAAGTGCTTGAAATGACGGACACTCAAACCCGCATTCAACAGTTGTCTTACATGGCACAAGATCAGAATCAATCTGTTGAAAATCGTACTGGTGCACTGCAAGAGCTTGCTTCATATCCAAGCCAAAATGCGCTGGTGGCGGTGGCAAGAGGCTTAAAAGATCAAAACCCTGAAGTTCGTGAAGCGGCGGTTATCGGTTCTGAACCTTACCAACTTGAACATCGCTGGGCGTTAGTTTCACCCTTGCTAAAAGACAGCGATACCATGGTTCGCCATACGGCAACGTCAAACCTAGTCCGTGACTTCAATGCATTGGATGACGAGCAGAAAGCACAAATTGAACCACCAGTCACAGAGCTTATTAGCTTCTTGGAAACGCAAGAATCTGAAAAGTACCAATTACTGTTTGCTGATGTGCTTCGTTGGCACAATGACTGGGATAAGGCGGAAACGGTTTATCTAGAGCTGATCAATACGCATCCAAAAGAAGCGCAAGTTTGGTTGAGCTACGCAGATAATTTTCGAGCTCAGAACAAAGATAAGCAAGCAGTCGAAGTATTAGATCGTGGTTTGGAGAGCGTGCCAAACAACGCCGCTCTGCATTATTCGAAATCGTTGACTCTGGTTCGCCTTGAAGACAAAACTGCGGCAGCCAAAGAGATTGAAGTGGCTGCGAAGCTAGCGAAAAATAACAGCTACTACTGGTACCTAAATGGGGTATTACAAGAAGAGTTGGATATCGACAAGTCGACTAAATCGTTCGAGAAAGCATATTTGATCTCTGGTTCTCCAGAGCAGCTATACGCGGTATGCGATATCTATGTGCGCTACGGAAATGAAAAGACCGATGATTGCTTAGGTGAGCTAGGTAAAGTAGCTCCTGACTATGTTATTGATCAGTTGAAAGATAAACGAGTCGCGCCAAGCTCATAATCTTTAGATGGGTTAATGGTAAGCTGATAAACCGTTATTGAGAAAGCCAGTCGAATATTCGACTGGCTTTTTTGGATCTTAATTGCTGCAAGTGACCATCGATTTGAATTCGAGCTAAAAAACAAAACTCAACATGATGGTGTAGAGCAATGCATCTTTATCGGTTTTAGGGGCGTCAATAAAGGCACCGTTTGACCTACGAGCTTCGAAGAATTGCATTTCACCATTGATAGATATATTTGACATCAAGTCGTAATCTACACCAACTAAGTAGCTACTCCCTTCTAAGTGCTCATTGGCGTTAAATTGCGCGCCGTATACTACGTAAGGTGTGAATACTCCTAAATGGTAACCTAGGCTGGCGTACATGGATGAAGAAACGTCACTGATTTGACCTTCGCTCGCCAATACCGCTTGGCCAAATTCATATTCAGCGCCTAGCGACCAAAGTTGGATGTGTTGGTTGTCTGCTGTTGGAAGCGTGCCAACGTTTTCAATTTTTGTCGTTTGATCGAAATTTGAATCAAGGAAAGATAAGTTCCAACGATAGTTATCACCACTTAATTGAAGGTTTGCACCGAACATTCGGTTGGTTTCAAATTCCAGTTTTGTAGTCGAGTTGAAATCTACGTCATTTTTATCTTTTATGCCGATAAACGGAGTAAGTAAAAGAGTAGCTTCGTCACTGACATCATGAGTCCAGCTCACTTTTATACCGTTGAAAGCTGTGACTCCGAGAACGCTGTTATACACCTCTGTCGGTGGCCTTGCTGTCATATAGGCTTGGCCCACATAGTAGTACTCAGAGGCAAGGAATAATGGTAGTCGTAATCGACCAATGCTGACATCAAAGTCATTAAATTCATAACCTAAGTAAGCCCACTCTAGCTGCGGCTCACTCCAATCATATTGGGGTGGCTTGACAACTTGCACGGAAGCTTTGAATGAGTTGTAGAAGTAATCGAGTTGAACACCAAATGTGGTATCACAGTCGTAACAGCTCTCATCAGTAAAACCGCGGTTGATGATTAATGGATTATCGTTATCCGATGTTGCCCAAGACGTTGAGCCAAAGCCACTCAAGGATAAATTATCGGTAAGTTCGATATTCGCAAAAGCCGGAGAGGCCATTGAGGCACATAACACTGACGTAATTATTCTTTTCATATTATTTCTCCGAACTTATAACGTAGAGAACGTTGGCATTTTGAGGAACCGAAGAGAGTGGGGAGTAACCAATACGGTTTGGTTTGTCATCAAGCCAGTCGACTAAGCTGTCGGTTGACGCCGTTTTGATTTCTCTTGGATAACGCGCTTTTCCTGAAAAAGATAAACCAGCCCAGTGTGCATTCATTTGAGCGGCATTTTTTCCAAGCAAAAGCTGATAAAAGTCCTCTCTTTCGGCACTGTTCTCAGGCCAATCAGACAGTTCAACACGTTTGCCATTGAGGTGCTTAGTTTTCCCTCTATAGAGCTTTCGCGCTTTGTTTATTGATATCTCTTCAAATCCGGAGTCTAAAGAAAATATGGCATAATCTTCAGCGGCGTGAGCAGGGCTTAGAAAAAGCAAGCTTCCTAATAGCCCTACCGCGACTGGCAACATGACTCTGCGGGGAAGTGTTTTTATTGTTCTAATCCAATCCATGAGGTATCTCCTAACAAGTCGCACTTTCTATTTGATGGAATAGCTTTTCTTTTCTTACGGGCTTCGCTACGTATCCATCCATTCCGGAATCAAAGCACTTTTGAATATCATCATCGATAACACTAGCGGTTAACGCGATAATAGGAGTTTTGCTTAAGCCTTGGTTTTTCTCGTGTTCTCGAATCTCCTTAGTTGCCGTGAAACCGTCCATAACAGGCATCATGCAATCCATCAAAATAATGTCGAAGCTACTGTCGTTCTGGTACATATCAACGGCAATTTGTCCGTTGTCTGCAATTTCAAAGGCATATCCGGCCTTCTTCAGCATGATAGAAGCTACTTTTTGATTGACGCGGTTGTCTTCGACTAGCAATATTCTCTCTGATTTGCTCGGAATTGCGTTTTGTTCCGCTTCTTCAGGCAAAGTACGTTTGGTCGCAGCCCCGTTGATAATTGGAGTGACAGTTGCAGGTTGTTTCTTAGGTTGAGCTTTATAGGAAGCTGGTAGTGGCATAGCTTCTACCGCGGTGAGTACTTTCTCTTTAAGCATTTCGAACTTGAATGGTTTTGGTACATAGTCATCCATACCAACGTCGAAACACCTCTGAATATCGTCATCGATGACACTGGCGGTCAATGCAATGATAGGGATGCGTCGCGTCGCTTCTGTTTCTTTTTCAATTCTTCGGATGTTGCTTGTTGCATCAAAGCCATCCATAACCGGCATCATGCAGTCCATGAGTATCACCGCGTAATGAGGATTAGCGGTGAACATGTCCACAGCTTCTTGACCATTATTAGCGAACTCGAATTCAAAACCACTTTTACCGACATGAAGACCAGCAATTTTTTGGTTGATCTTGTTGTCTTCAACGATGAGGATTTTGTGTTGGATCTCGACTGATGTCTGGCTTGCTTCTGATAGTTCCGCCAAACCTCGTGTATCACAAAGCTCAATAGCTTTAATTAAACGCAAGCCGAGTAGGGGCTGTGCGACTTGTGCAGTAACGCTGTCACCAAGATTCGCTGGCTCACTTAAGAAGGAACGTATCAAACAGATAGTGATGCCGTTTTGGTGCAGCTTTTCTAAGTTATCTGCGTGGGTATTAGCTAGGAATGCGTCATCTTCGGAGAAAACAACAGTAATAGGTTTAGTGTGTTTTTGAGTGGAGAGCTGCTCTGTAATTGCCGTTATATCATTCGTTTTATCGGTAACCTTCAAACCATAAAGGTTAAGGTCGGACTCGATTCGCTCGGAGAGCATGTTTTCGTTACCCAGCACATAAATATCAGCCGTTGCTGTACTTGGTTTTGGCAGTATCAAGTCAACAGGCAATACCAAGTCGAAGTAGAAACAGCTTCCTTCACCTTTGACGGAGTCGAGTTGAATTTGACCACCCATCAGCTCTACCAACTGTGTACTGATGGCTAGACCAAGACCAGTACCACCAAATTGACGTGTGGTTGAATCGTCTTCTTGAGCGAACGGTTCAAATATCTGTTTTTGTTGCAGTGAATCGATACCAATACCCGTATCTCGTACAGCAAATCGAATGGTGGCATTGTTATCTGCTTTGTTGAGCGTTTGAATTGATAATGTGACGCCACCTTCAGCCGTAAACTTCACCGCATTCGACATAAAGTTCATCAAGATCTGTCTTAAACGGTGATCGTCTATCATCACGCGTGCTGGTGTATCTGGGCTGATATCAACGTTAATCGATATTCTTTGTTCTTTCGCTTTTGGTGCCACAATAGAGGCGATGTCGTATATCGACTCTCTAATCGATGCAGAATGCGGGCTGATTAATAGCATGCCAGACTCAATTTTAGAGAAGTCTAAGATATCGTTGATTAAGCTAAGGAGCAGTTGGGATGAAGTTTCGATCGTATCAACATAGTCACGTTGTGTCGGTGTAAGCGGCGTATCTGCGAGGATTTCCGAAATACCAATAACACCATTGAGCGGGGTGCGAATTTCATGAGACATGTTGGCCAAGAAGCTACTTTTTGCTTTGCTGGCTTGTATTGCGTTGTCTTTCGCGTGTTCGGCATCCTCTTTGGCTCTCTCTGCGTCTTCTTTTGCTACCGTCAATTTCTCTTTCGCGAGCTCTCGTTCGATGGTCAATCGTTCAACTTGCTGAGCAAACAGACTGAGTTCATCTTTACCTTGGATTAATTTATCTAAAGAAGGGCGCGTGTCATCATTTTCGCTTTTTAAGAAAGCTAACACCAAATTAAGGTTGTTAGTGACTTGTCTCGCCAAGCTAAGAGTTAAACCCATAACAATCGCAGCCAGCAAAGCGACGATTGAAATAAACAGGGTTCGTTGTATTTGCGCGTCATAGATGGCTTGCTCAACTTCTTGTTGAAACTCTTGCTTGATTACGCCGCCAAGGCTTTGTAATAAGTTGAGCCGTGCGCTCATCGCTTCTAAGCCGACAGACACTTCTTGTGGCGTCAGTTGGCTGATTGTATTTAGGTCGAGTAGCGCGCTTCTTATCTCTTGGCTTTGAGCAAACACATCATTTCGAAACACTTCAACCATCAAAGAAACTTGATGTTCGTTGGCGTTCAATGAAACAAAGCGCTCTAAGAACAATTGCTGTCTTTCACTCAAGGTTTTGATCTGTTCGGCGAGTTCTGGGTCGTACTCTTGGCTGATTTGGAAGATCTCAATCAGTGAACTACCAAGCTTGAACTCTTCGTTCGACCAAAACATCAACCACTCAAGTTGTTGAAGGGCAGTGAGGTGCTGTTGAATTTCACGTTTAGTGTTTTCAAAAGGGACTTTCTCTACTTCAAGTAACAGTTGCTTGTATAAATCGCTCTGCCATTCGAGGGCATCCAATTTATCGTAAGTGTCAGTCACTTGCATCGTCGATAAGGTCGCTTCGCTGAAATCGGCAACAAGTTGATTCATTTCATCAGATGCGTCTAAAAAAATGATGGGAGACAGGTTTTTAAGTTCTGCCTTTACTTGGTTGCTTTGAGTAGCAAACTCTTCAGGGCTAGAGGCTAAGGTACTTCTATACAAAATAGAAATATCTTGAAGATAGACAGATAACTGATTGGTTCGTTCAAAATCGGTTAACTGAGTAGTTAATATATAAGCCTGTCTACCTGCTAGGAAGAGTAATAATGAAATGGGAAGTAGAACTAAGCCAAAGAGTTTATGTTTGACTGAAAGGTTATTCCAAACCGTAATCGCCATATAAGGATCCATCCAACTGTCGTTATATAAAAACAGTAGAATAAAAATGCCGATATGGAAACTTTGAAACGGTAAATTTTACGTAAGTGTGGGAGAGGTATAAGTTCTTGTGATTCCAGAGCTTATTTGGAAATGCGTTCTTTTATTAGTAATTTATAGCGTTTGGCAGTTTGTTTAATTTTATGCTTATTGATGAATCACTTAAAAAGCTTACTAATGAGGACGATTGTTATCGAGGCTTAATTCGAAAAGAAGTTGCTCTAATACGGTTTTTGCAGAGGGTTCTAATGTCCAAATACCGAGCACTCTGTTAAGTGCGGCGCGATACACTCTGTTTTTTAGTAGGAAGGCGAGTGTGCTCGTATCATTGCTGAATACGTGCATTTGTACGATGGTGAGCTCTGCTTTGTTCTCAATGTCTATTTTCTGAAGATTGAAAGCGGGTAGGAAGGCAGACTCATACCAAACCTCAACGATCTCTCGAAGCTCCATCTCTTCTTCAGGTACATCGCACTCCTGAAGTTGGTGGTTTTCAGGAATTGCGGATAAGTAAGCTACATCAAGCTTGTCTGCAACGAATGTGTACATATTCTTCCTTGTTACCTGTGGTATTGGGGCGAATCATCCCTCTCGCTTATGAATTTGTCAATTATATCCATTTCCCTAAATAGCGAATTGTGATTAAGCGTTGAGGTTTTAGCTTAAGCTGTTTAAGTATTTGTCTGTTAAGCCAAAATATTTCAAATTTCCATCCGGCTCTAACACTAAACTCATGTTTGATGTTGCGATCAAACCAGGGTCGTTGGTCGAAAAAATGACTGTTTTATTCAGCAACTTATCGCTGAACAAACGGTTAAAGTACTGCGCATTTTCATTTTCTGCACCATTGAATGGCTCATCAATAATAATCAGAGATTGCTCACAGTTACCTAAGCCGAGTGCCAGACGCAATTTTTGTTGAATTCCATTCGGGAGACTTTTGCATTTATCCACGCTTAACTGAGTAGCTAAGCCTTCCGGAAGCCATTCATCTAACTCGAAGAAGCTCACCATCTCTTGCATCTTGTCTGTTGGAATCAGCCCGTTGTGTAGAATGAAGTTGGTCTCGAGTGAGCCTTCAAAAATATGCAAATTAAAAGGGATGTAGTTAATCGAGGTGCGATAACGGTAGCTATTGAACTGTTTAATGTTGTAACCATCGACAGAGACTGCGCCTTGATAGCGGTCTTCTAACCCAGCAATGATTGAAATTAAGGTGGTTTTGCCGCAGCCCGTTGGGCCACAAATGACCACTTTTGCACTGGGTGGGATTTTGAACCCCAAGTTAGTTAAGCCGGTTGCTGCTCCCGCGTATCGGTGACTGACACCGCTGCCCACGATGCTGCCTTGGAACAGGCGAATAGGCGGGCTTTTCTCTAAGGTTAATTTGTCGTCATTCATCGACATTAAATTGTTGATCTGTGCGGACGAAGCTTTGATCGACTGGAACTTGGAAATTGAGTTATAGATACCCATGATTGGGCCTAACGCTTTCCAAACCAGAATAACGGTCGCGAGCATGGCACCCGCATCAGAAGTACCTTCCATCACGCCAATAACTGCAGTCACGATACTTGCTGTGCCAATCACTTGGATCAAACTACCGCCAGCGGCCTGAATCTTACTGTTCGTTACGGCAACGTTCTCTGCATCGCTGGTGCTTTGCATATGCGATGCGCTGAATCGAGATTGAACGACACGAAGTAAAGGCAGGCCTTGGATAGTCTTGATACCACGAAGAATTTCATTCCATTGATACGAAACCATCGCATTGGCACGCGAACTTTTGGATGTGGCTTGCGAGTAGATATAGCGCGAGTAAATACAGAACACTAACATCAGTATTAAGCCGCCCATCACCACCAATGCCGCTGTACCAGACATCAGAGCAATGGCGATGATAAATACGATCACAAACGGCATATCAAAATAGCTGAGCGTCGATTCGGCAGTCACCAAGCGTCGGAAGGTATCGATATCTTTCAAACGTGCTAGCTGAGAAGAGACCCCAGCAGTAGATGTCATCGCATAGGGTAGCCAAAGCAATTTAGATATAACGGCTTGCGAGATGTGCACGGCGAGGTCTTTACCGGAGGTCGCAATAATGTTGACGCGCATTTTCTTAAAAAAGTATTCAGAGAAGCCGACAATAATGGCGAATAAGGTTAGCCAATAGAGTGTGGCTTCGGAGCTCGAAGTCAGTGCGAAGTTATATACACTCATAATAAAGAATGGCTGCAATGCACCGAGAATACTGATGACGAAGCTGAGAATGATCAGGCTTTTAAGTTCATTGTTATAACGATAGAAAGCGTATTTAATCCAATTGCTTCTGTCTTGCGATTCCGGAGGTGGCTCGCGGAACAGACGAGAATATTCGCTAATCGCAATCAGCAAACAGGGCTTTTTGCACATTGGGTATTCAATGGTGTTGTTGTTCGTGTAATCAAACAGCAGCAACTTTCCGTCTTTGGTGCCTAAGAAAATCGCACTTAGATTCTCTATTTCAATAAAGCATGGCTGAGGGTGTTTATCTATATTCTCGAGTGTCTTTAATTTGGTCACATCACAGCGATACCCAAGACGCTCTATGGTTGCTGTAAAGCTGTCGCTGTCTTTGTGTTTCGGAATAAAAGCATCGCTGAGTATCGCGGGTGTGCCTTCCCATTCGAGTGCTATCAAGGTGTAGGCCAAACCGCGGATAAGTGGCGATTGACTGTAACGTTCGTCGTATCCGCTGGATTCAAAATCCAAGACACGTTGCGGTACATTATTGAAGTCGACTAAGATACTCATTGGTCACCTCCGGTAAGTTTTACGCGTTTGAGGCGATGGTTAAGCTTGTCCATTTTATTACTGGCGATGATCAAGATTTTGTCGTTGGCTCGATAAGCCGTACTGGTGAGAACCATTCGTGCAAATTCCTCATCAAACACACAGTCGATGTCATCAAATATCAATACGCGCTTACTGGCGAGCAGGGCGCGAACTAATAATAGGGCGTAGCCAACTTGGCGTGAGAATGGGTTACGCATATGGCCTTTGAGTTCTGTATAAAAACCGGCAGGAAGCCCATCAATTTGGGCTTTGATGTTCATGGTTTCACACAGTGCAAACGCCGTGTTATTCAAGCTTGGGCGGAAACAGGTGAGGTTATCGATAATCGTCCCTTCTACGAACGAACTGGTCTTATCAACCATCAGAACACTGTTACGCCAAACGTTGTAATTGACGTCATCCAAAGGCGTGTCGTTAATCATGATATCTAGTTTGCTATCACTGTTCTGACGCGTAATACAGTTAGCGAGGTGGGTCTTACCTGAACCACTTTTCCCTGTCAGCAAATAGGCTTGTCCGAGTTCGAACTCGATACGCTGCTTTTCAGAATACTTAACCGAGATACGTTCTACTTCTGTTGTTTCATGTTGGTGTTTAACAGAGGCGGCCAATTCAAGGAGGTCAACGATACGCTGAATATGGAGTTTGTTTAACTCCCAACGGCTCGCGGTGCGCATCACTTGTTGGTAAGGCGCAAAATAACGGTTGGTTAGCATGATGATCGCGGCCATGATGCCTTGGCTAGATTCCATATTGATAACGGCCGTTGCCAGTACCACAACAACGCAAGCAATGGATAGCTGTTGGATGAGCGCCAAAATCAAGCCAAAGTTCGACTCGATTTGCTCATATTTGATGTTCTCAACTTCGCGCTCTTCGACCATTTGTGTCATCAGGCTTTCAACGCGGTATTCCATATTTCGAGCTTTGATATCAAGCGGGCTAGAGATGATCTCAATGATTTTGGAGGTAGTTAACCCTTCGATGTCTGACTTATTCTGCAAACTACCAATCTTTTGTTTGGAAAGGCTCCACGCAAAAATAGCCAAGATGACAGAGGCAATCAGAAGGATAATGCCAGCCCATATGTTGATGAGTCCTATGATGAGGATAGTGATCACGCTGACGGCAAGGTTGATAAGCGCTCGAACCGATTCGCCACCAAAGAAGGTTTTCAATTCAGGAATGGTTGAGATTCGTTCTAGGTATTCGCCTGGCTCCAAACGTCGGAACTTAGAGATTTCCGCCAAACAGATGGATTGAAATACCTTATTGGTTAAGTTGGTCTCAAACTGCCTCATGATGACAGAGGAAATCTTCTCTTCCTGATTTTTTAAGTGATAGTCGAGGAAGATAGAAATCAAGATAATCGCGAACAATAAGAACAGAGTATCTTGTGCTTGGTTGGGTAACACTCGGTCAAAAATGATCAGAATGGAGAAGGGCAGTACCAAACCAAACAGGGTCGATATTATCGTTGAGAAAGTCAGATAACACTTATCTGCCATGTTGATCTTTTGCGAAAACTGCTCAGTTTGCATTGCGACCTCCTTTCCTCAACGACTCCGTTGAGAGAAGATGTTTAGGCACCAAATCTTGATTGTCTCGTCCCTCAATATCGCTCATTAATTGCATCACGCTTTCGATAGATTGAATTGAGAGTATTCCCTTAATTTGCTCAAGCTTGATGGTCTCGATGATGTAGTCGTATCGTGCGCTTTCGTAGTCTCTTAAGGCGCTGAATAGTTTACTTTCCGCCGCCAGCAAGTCGGTGATAGTACGCGTGCCCAATTGGTAGGCTCTTTGGATCCCTTTATAAGACGCGTAGTTGGCGCGAATGATGTTTTCGTAACTGCTTATAGACTGCGAGAAATCGTTAATGTTGAGCACGGAGGTATTCACACTGTTACGTGTGGTGTAAAGCGAATCTTGGTAAAGCAGCTCAGTACGTTCGATGGCCGTCGATGATTTTTGATAGCCGTAGTAATCAGAGCCACCAGACAAGATAGGAACTGCTAGGTTTAACCCAACACTGGTTGAGTTACTTTCGCCTGTCGCTGTAATGTCGGTTTTGTCGAAGTTATTGGCGTCATCGTGTCGATAGCTGGCTGAAAGCGATACGGTCGGTAAGAAGTTCGAACCGCTCTCTTTTAAGCTTCTGCGGCTTCTCTCGACGTTTTTCTTAGCCACTAACAAGTCGTTGTTGAGCTTTAACGCTTGATCCATGATTGATCGTTGTTCGGTTTCGTTTATCTCTTTTAAAGGCACACTTTCGTAGATATCTTGAGACGGAGTGATAGGGTATTGAATCTGAATCGATAGCCCGTTGAGAATGACGCGACGCTCTTTCTGCAAGGTTCTCAATCGATTCGACACACCTTCTTTCTGAGCAATCACTTCGTAAAGCTCACTGGCGGCTGTATTGCCGAGTTCCACATTGCGTCGCATTTGATGTTCACGCGTCTCAGACGACTTAAGCTCTACCTTGGTCGCTTTAATTTGTGCGTTGTTTTTCAAATACTCAAAGTATTGAGAGCCGATTTCTGAAATAGTGCTTTGGATTTTGTTCT
Organism: Vibrio sp. 10N.247.311.47; assembly: GCF_041467535.1. Lineage (NCBI taxonomy): Bacteria > Pseudomonadati > Pseudomonadota > Gammaproteobacteria > Vibrionales > Vibrionaceae > Vibrio > Vibrio sp. 10N.247.311.47. The sequence goes on along the minus strand of NZ_JBFSUR010000050.1, from coordinate 5,587 downwards.
CGTGTTTAATCTCTTCAATGTTGAAGTCGAGCTTTGCCGTCCCATATTTGAAAATATCGCCCAGATTGAAGATCGATTGAGAAAGGGAAAGGCTGTAGCTGTTCGAGTTATAGCTTGAAGTTTCATCAGGCACACTTGATAGCAAGGTTTCATTTTCATTCCATGTGGTATCGGCAGCACCATTGAGGGAAGGAAGAAATTTTGAGCGGCTGATACCAATGTTGTACTCGTTCTCTTCGACCCCTTTATCACTCGCCCGAAGAGAAAGGCTGTTCTGCAGACCGAGTTCTACCGCCTCAAGCAGGGTAGTCGCCGATGCTGAAGGTGTCGTGCTTAATGTAAGCGCAGCTATGATGCTGCTAGTTAAGTTTTTGTACCGCCACATACTTGTTGATCACCTTGATGATTTGGTCGCTTTTATAAGGTTTGCTGATTACGTAATCCATTCCGGCCTCAATACAAGCCTGGTGTTCGTTACTGCTGGTCAATGCGGTTGCACCTATGATGGTACAAGGGTTTTTCTCGTTTTCTTGTTCGAATTGGCGAATGCGTTTTGTGGCTTCGATGCCACCCATACCCGGCATGATGCAATCCATGAAGATGATGTCAGAACGCTTGTTCATAAAGTGCTTCACGGCATCGGCGCCATCGCCAACCATGTCTGGTTCATATTCTTGTTTGGTCAAGATTCGTTTCAGTAAAATTTGTTGAACTCGGTCATCCTCTACGATAAGGAATGAGCTGTTTTCCATCTGTTCTTCCGATGCTTCCGCTTCCATAATGGTGAGTAGGTTTGGAATGAACTCGTAAGGGATAGCAGGAGCGTTGATGATTTTGTCGACGAAGCTATGACACTCTTGTGCTTGCTGAGTGTTGGTCACTGACAACAGTAACTTGGTATTTGGGTGGTTCTTAAGCTGAGATTTCACCGTCTTGCTCAACGACGGCAGCTTGTTGGGTTCAAAGGTATCGGTGAGCATAATCGCATCGTAATCACCGAACGTTTTCGCCGCTGAGAAAAGCTCATTTGCAGTGCGAATCTCGGTGATATCAAGCCCCAAGTTACTGAGCATTTTCTTCATCACATCGATGCGAACTTGAGTATTAGCACACAAGAGTAAACGCTTGCCATCAAAGCGAGTTTTCTCTGTGTGGAAGTTCTTAGCCTTAAGATCAAGCTCGATCTGAAAACGTTCCTGAGCCCCTGACTGGAACCAGTGGCTCTCGTAATATCCGTAATCCTTCAGAACGCTTTTCGCTAAGTCATCTGTGCTGGCTGTATGGTCTTTGTGTGCGCTCCAATGGAGTTTGTTGAGCTTGGCAACAGAAACATCCAGTGTTGATAAGAAGTTGAGGTTGATGGTGACACGGGTATTTTCCATGTCTGAAGCCGCACCCGATTCAATCGTTACAAACAGTTTCTTATTTGATTTGAGTTGAATGGCATTGGAAAGCTGCAGGAACAATATCCAGAACAAGCTGGTGGATTGACCTTCTACACGATTGGGTAAGTTGTCAGAGATAAAACAGTCAAGTTGGCTTTCATTACGTTGTACTTTGGCACTGATATGAATCATTAATTCAGATAACACACTCAGTAAAGAGAACTCTTTCGACTTGCTTTCCGTACCCTGTGATATCAAGCGATTATAGTTTTCTGCTAACTCAGATAGTGTGCTACACGCAGAGGTAATATCGTTCGCCATCAACACGCCGTTTTCATCGGTTTCTTGAACCAGATATTGGACGCCACCGTTGATGGTGTTTGTAATTCCGCGAATCTCATAACCGATCAGCGCATACAACTGTTTGTAGAGATCGTTATTGCGCTTTTGGTCTTCTAATTTACTGAAAATAAGTTTGAGATGAGAGTAAATCTGACGCTGCTTGGGGTTGATGCTAACTTCATTAAGAAGCTCTTCAAGACGTTGTAAATCTAGCTGCTTCAGCTCTTGATACAGGGCATCGAATTCATAGTCGATTTCGCGTTCGTTAGAACTGGATTTCTTTAGCTTCAACATAGCAACTGAGTTGGATAGAATCGTAATCACAGCCAATATCACGACCACCATAAACAACCAGATAAAGAACTCGTTTTTTTCTGACATTAAGTCATTTGCATGGTTGTTAAACATGGTGCGATAGTTGTCGTCCATCTGCAGATAGTTATTGGTCAATGAAAGGTACAAGCCTAATACGTCGTTACGTGTTTTTGCGCTATCGGAGAAACGATTAATCGCCAATTCCAGTTGTGTGTATTCAGTTGCCCCAACCAAGCTGAACTCGGTTTTGTTCAACGAGGCTAAAGAGCGAAATTCATCAATTTCTAGCTTCAAGTTAACCAGGTTGAATTGGTTAGTGCCGCAAGTGTTGGTACTTAAACACTGTTGCAGAGTTTGAATATCTTGTTCTATGGTCTGATTAAGCTTCTGGGCTTGTATGAGCAGTGGGGCGCTTTGCACTTGTGCGACTGAATCTATTTTTGACCAAGAACAGTATAAATAGAAAGCGAGCGCAGCCAATACCACACTAAATAGTATGCTTAGACGTAGGGCGGGTATGGAAATATTGTACGAAGGTTTACCGCTCATTGATTATCTCTCATCGAAAGCATCCTCGATGGCTGACATCACCGGTTTCGCAGCGTATTCGATCACGCGACGCGAGCCTGTTTTCACATCAGCGGTAAACTCCATGTAAGGTGATAACTTGTATTGAGTGCCTCCTCGTTCAAGAAAGTTTCGGTCAATTTCAATCTCAGCTAAATAGAATTCAGCGTCTTCTTCTTCGTATGATGAACGGCTGATTGAGGCGATGGTTCCCTCAACAAACCCGTATTTTGCAAAGTTATAGGTATCCATTTTTACTTTCACTGCCTGACCAATTTCGACAAATCCCATGTCTTTACGTGGGATCTTCGCTTCACCGTGTAACGAATTATTTATTGGGGCAATATCGGCGATACTTTCTCCTGGCGGAATCACAGCAGAACGGAAATTGAAGTGAAGTTTATCGACCACACCATCGACTGGCGAGTAGACGACTAGGCGATCAACCTTGTCGGAATGCTGCGGTTGTAAGATTCGCTTTAGCTTGAGGTCTTTGTTCGCTTGAATGATTTGTGCTTGGTACTCAGAGTTTCGATTCTCAACCAAGTCACGGTGTTGCTTTTCCAGTTTGTCGAGTTGGAAACGCTCATTCATCACAGATTCGTCAAGGTTCTCAATCTCACGCACCATATTCGACTCTTGTACTTTCATGTTAAGAACGTCGACATAAGACGCCATCTCTTCTTTATAGAGGGTGTTTTTGATGTTGAGCTGCTTACGTATCAGAGAGAGTTGATTCTCTGAACTTTTGCGACGCTTTAACATTGAACTGATCAACGAGTTCTTGTGCTTAATATCGTGTGTAATGAGTTCTTCATTTGAACGGTTTTTAGAGAATTCTTGTCTCCAGGTATTCATGTTGACCTGAACTTGCTCAGGGTATTTCTCAATGAAAGCGTCGAAGTTAGGCTCTATCATGTCGCGTAAGCTTTCATAACGAATCTTATCGAGCTCTATCTGAATAATTTCAGTATTGACGGTATCAAGTTGAGTGTTACGGTCAAGTGAGCGTATTCGAGCGATAGGTTGGCCCTCATAAACGACTTCCCCTTTTCTGACTAATAATTCTTCTAATATCCCGCCTTCTAAATGCTGAACTTTCTCAACATCCGATTCCAATAGCAGTTCGCCACGTACAGAAACAACAATATCGATACGTGCTTGTGACGCCACCGCAATAGCGACCAAAGCGAGCAAGAATATAATGAGCAACGTTTTGTGAACGCTGGTCATGGCACTAGCAAGCACAATAGTGTCATCAGCTGTGACCTTAGAAGCCTCGTTATTGGAAACAAGTGCTTTTCTGAGGTGATGTTCTATTTGGTTATTGCTCATGACTGACCTCGGTTACTTGCCATCTATTACTTCCTTAATATCCAACAAGTGGTTGATTTGTCGATTGACGTTGTGCAATTCAGTTTTTACATCCTCTATTAGATCTTCCGGCGCAGGAAACTCGTGTCTACTCAAGTGTTCCAATTTGGCCATTTTTGGCGGAAGGTCTTGGTCGCAAAGCAACGTTAAGATGGTCTTCAATCGTTTTGAGTAACTGTTGAGTTCATCAAAACGATTACCTTTATGAAGCGCTTCTATATTTAGGGCTGCGTCAGAAAAGTCATTGTAAAAGTCGCCTAATAGCAATTGCAGCCCTTTGTGGTTGTTGTCGACCGAGCGCAACAAATTCGTCATGTCTATCATCGCTCCACTCCCTTAATTGCTTTAATCACAATAACTAAGGATCTTTAAAGGCAGTTTTCAAATTTTTTTTGATTCTTTCTCTTTAAAAAGAAATTATGAAAAATGTTGTATAAAAAATTGGTTTTTCAAAATGATGTCCTTTAATGCCTCTATAAATACGATCAGTTAGCTAGTAGCAACGGAGGCTGTAATGGCAGGCGAAAATAACCAAAACAACCAAAATGAAGATCTAAATGACGCGGTAGAACAAACGGACACGAACGACGCGGGTACGCCCTCCCAACAGCAGAATCAACAAAATCAACAAAACACGATTGCGTCGACAATAGCGACGGGTGCTGAAAATGCGGATGCGGCAGACGAAGTTAACCAGGCTTTAGACGAAAATCCGAGTGGTGCAGGTAATGCTGAAGATGCCTCTGCTTCTGGTGCGGCTGTACAAGAAGAGACGCCAGAAAGTGATGGAGATTCAGACGCTGCACAATCCAATGTAGTTGGTGGAGCCGCTTCTGAAGCTGGCTCGGATAACGCTGCTGGCAGTGGTGGCGGTGCTGGAGCGGGCGCACAAGCTGTAGGTGGTGATATCGCAGAGGCTGCGACAGGTGGTGTAGACGCTGAAGGTAATGAAGAACAAGGCCAAGCTGCGCGTACTTCAGCAGCGCCGAGTGCGACATCTTCAGAGTCGGGTGACCAACAAGTTGGTGATGAGCTAGATTCACAAACAGTAGAAGAGACGTTTGCAGTTGATGTTCAAGCTTCTGACGAAGAGACCATTAGCGAAGTAGAGGATGACTTTGATTCTGAAACGTTAAGCGAAACGTTTAAAATCAAAGTGGAAAGTGAAAATGATGCGCCAGAAGCTGAACAAGATCTGGCTTACATCATGGATGAAGATGGCTCCATAACATTCACTCAAGAACAATTACTCGAATACGCAAGTGATGTAGATGGGGACGAGCTTGTTGCTTCTAACGTTCAAGTTGGTGATGATGCAACAGTTCAAGACAATGGTGATGGTACTTTCACCGTTGTTCCTTCAGCTGATTTTAATGGTGAACTTGACCTTACTTTCGACATCAGTGACGGCCAAGAAACGATTAGCAGCGCAATTGATTTAACGGTACGCCCGATTAATGACGCGCCTGTTTCTGAAGATAAAACGTTTGAAATCGAGGAAGACGGAACTCTTGTATTCACCGACGCTGACCTCCTTTCTGGTGCGACAGACATTGAAGGTGACAACCTAACGGTTGAAGGTGTGACCTACGATGGTGGCGACG
>NZ_JBFSUR010000049.1:0-24082 GCF_041467535.1 Vibrio sp. 10N.247.311.47 | reverse complement strand
ATTTTTTTGTCGATGAAGGCGTGCGTTTAAACACGGTCTTGTTCGCATTATCGTCGCCAAACCAATACATGAAATGGACGATGAACCGAGAGCCAAAGCGGATTTTTAAGCTTCGGATGCACAGGAATAGGCCAATACACCCGGCGATAGCGATAATTTTGTTGAAGTTAAACAGCAGCGCAAAAACCAATATCGAGGGGAGTATTTCGTCAACAGGAAACCCGGCGATATTGATGCCTGATTGCAAGTAGTTGGGAAACGTAAACAGGGCTTGCTTATCTTGATAGTCCATGACGTGATGAGGCGGATTGCTCCGCCCTCTCCTCTTATCGTATTACAAACCAACCAGGCCTTTGCCGATTTCCCAGAACACGACCCCGACGAAAAAGCCGATAATGCCGCCAACCCAGTTCTTTTGGATGATGCCGACAATGACGCCCCCGATAAGCCCGGCCGCGAGGATGTAGAACTCACCGGATGAGCCGTCGCCAACGGTGTTAATCACGGTGTCTTTTCCTGCAGCAAAAAGGTCGTCAGCAAAAGCGGCGTTCATGGTTGCGAAAAACACCGTGAGCGCAATGCACCAGTGTTGGAACGCGCTACGAAGTGAGCGGTGGGTTTGATCTACCGCAGTAGTATTATTCATCATTGATTTTTCCTTGATTTACAGTTTTGCGTCCATTAATTCATGTTTGTTTGCATGATTGGACGCGTATTGAGAGCAGCAAGAAGCTGCTGGATATAGCAACGAACAAGCGTTCGAGGTATGAGGTGACAATCATGCCGAATGGATGATTGATTAATTAAGGGATCTGCGGGTAGGCAGGTTTACAGACGTTAACTTAAAGATTAAGCGCTTAAATGCAGCAATGAATCGCTCGCAAACTTTAAGCCGCGATTACGGCTCACGTGTTGCTTCCAATTTCTCGGCGTCATGATGGTGTTCTTGAGTTTTCGGTGATGTTTTTTTCGAGCATTATCTGAGGCAGGTAGAGTGAGACGAAGGACTGATTGAGTTTGTTTTTGGACGGCAATAAAATGAACACCCTCCCAAGAGTAAGGAAGGGAAAGTCGCCCCGAAGAAGGTAGCAAGGCGGCAAACGCGATGTATTCACGCTCGACCATCCCCAGTTTTTTTACGCCAATAAAATCGCCGCGTTCAATCAGGCGATCTAACAAATTAACCGCATCGTCTTCACTACAATATCCGTATACAATTTGCATATTCCCACTCCTTTTTAGGACATTGTTTTGGTCTTTGATAAAGACCAAAACAATGGGCTCTCTTTCAAGAGCCGTGCTACAAACTGGCTTGAGCGTTCTTGTAGTAGAATGCGCACACCTAAAGGGTGTGGTGTCTGGTATTCCCAAGTAACTCTGCTTAACCACTCAACAAGCGTGCTTAATTGAGTAGACAAACAGCCTTGGACGTCGCCCCAGGCGGGCTCCTGAATTTGTTAGGCATATTACGCAGCCTGCGCCCCTCTGCGGCGCTTTTTGCAATTGAAGGCAGCCCACCTTCGAGTCTCATCGTGATGACTTTATTCCTAACCTGTAATCACTTTCGAGACTATTTCCTCGTTACGCGAGATCCAACTGAAGAAATTTCTGTGAATTGTTCTAAATGGTCTTCCATTCGTAATTTAGCTTCAGAACGATTTGAACGACCTGATTTTTCCACAGAGTTTAAAAATCTCTTAACGGATGCACCAGTGAGAACAACAGTTACACTAAGTTTTCCTATTTCCTGTTTGCTCATAATTTTCTCGATATAAAGCTTATCAAATCAACTTAGTTCAATATGAATCGAATTGAGCTGTATCATATCGTAAAGCCATAGATCTCAATACCCCCATAAAAAAAGGGGGTATTGAGGCTATAAGTTGACTATTCTCAAAGCAATAACCCCCATAATTCTGGATAAATACACATAGCGGATCTCAAGCGTATTTTGACAGCCCAACTTTTTCTTAATCGAAAGTAAGTGTTCTTTAACAGTGTCAATTGAAATATCAAGTTGGATACTCAATTGTTTTTGTGGGGCTCCAGAAGCATACATTTCCAATACATTATATTGCTTAGATGTCAGCTCAGGAAATAAATAGTTAAAATTATCAATAGGTTTTGCGTTTTTCATATAATCCAAATTAAGCTTGTTTAACATAAGTATCAATAGCTCTGGTGTTTCACACTATTGTAAATTATACACTATTGTATAATTTACAATAGTGCAAATTATATGGAGTGAGAGAAGATTATAATTTTTAGACTTGAGTGTTATATTATTGGCAGTTTAAGAAGTGGTATAATACCTTATTAAATTTTAACAACGCAGTAAGGCATCGTGAACATATCCCTTTTGACATACATTAACAGTAGATATGGTTCCGCCCACGGTAACCAAAAACTTTTCTTAAAAGACAATTCTCATATAAGTGCATCAGAAGTAAGTCGTTGGCTAACAAAAGGTTATAAAATTGATTTAGATACTGGAGACATATTTAAACCATCGAACAAAAAAGTTAACATAAAAAAATAAATTTGATTCACTTTAAACCACTCTGATGCTTTACAAAAAGAAGTATCATTGCTATTATGCAGTCATGATCTTAAAGTGAAAAGTGCATTACATAGCACGCTACTACATAGTTTTCTATGTAGTGTATTTTTTAAGATCTAGAATGTGTTAGACTTCCAATCTAACTGCATAGCATTCGCAAAAAGCCGTTCGCCTGCTCGTGAACGGCTTTTTTGTGCCTGAAATTTACCATTGATCTTTAAAGAGATTTTCTGTAGATTGAAGTTTCATTGTTTGGTGTGGAAACTAAACAACCCTAAAAATCGAGCAGAATCTTATGACCAATATAAAACTAACTTGCCTTAAGTGCGATCTATCTACACATACTCTCAGTCCAAGCTATTACTATGTCCGTGAACCTGTTTCACTGTACGAGTGCTTGAGTTCTGTTGGGGTGTGTTATGTCATTCTCTGAGCAAAATACCCTTCAAACTAAATCGCAATACGACAAAGAATATCGTGCCAAACGCAAAGCCCGTAAGCATGAGTTGATTGCTTTGAATCATGATATTGTCAGCCGTGAGCAGGATACTAACTCTAACTCTAACTTTTGCTTTGGCTTTTCTAAACGCCGTTTATTACGTTCTGGTGAGTGGGTAGACCTTCCCCACGAATACGCCTTTATCCTAAAAGGTTGTGAAGAGTTCATCACTAACCCTCAACGTTTCCCTGGGCTTTTTGCTTGGGGAGGTGCTGCTATCAATAATATTCAGTGTCGAACTTTGGTGGCAAAGGTATTAGCGTGTATTCTTACCAATACTGATCTCATTGGTGGTCGTGTTGGCCAACCAACTGAGGCTGGTTTGAAACCGATTAGTTATGATCAGTTACAAGAAGACTACGCCTTACGTTTCGGAGAGTTCATTTCTCCTAAATCCTTTGCTAAAGTTATTCGGTATTTACAAAGAGCTTCTTACCTTGCAACTGAACGTATTAATGTGTGTGTGGATGCCGAAGAAGGTACAGTGAGAAGTGCCGCCTCTTATAAGCAATTCTCTGCAACGTTCTTTAAAGACTTAAAGGTTGTGAGTTTCGGTAATATTTGTGAACTTATTATTGCTTCCCGTAAACGTATGGAGCTAAAAGGTTTACGCTTTGAATGGTTGAACTTTCGAACCATTGCTTCGGGTATTCAAGAAATCTTTAATGCGACGAAATTGAACCAAACCGCCTCTTTTGTTTCAAGCTTATTTACCGGCCCCCAAAAGGCTGCACAGCTTTCCCCTCATTAAACTACTGAATGTATCCGCTTAACGGCGGAGGCTGACTCACGCCTGTTCTATAGATATCCATCAAATTAGCGGCTAAATCAATGTGAATCTAAGATTTAGCTGTCCTCTTCTGTTGTTTATAACCTGAGAAAAGTGGGTTAAGTAGGGAAATTTCGTTTTTTTATAAAAGGTAGTGCAATAAGTTACCGATAGAAAGTAGGTCAAAAATACGGATGTAAAGGCTACTGCGGTTATGAGAACTTCGTAGTTAAATAAATATATAGATAAATATTAGAAATTAAGGTTCATGCTGGCTGCTATATGCTTGCATGTAGAGTCAGTATGAAGCCGACAGAGCGAAGCGGCGTCAGCCCTATCACCCACATTAGATTGATCGATCCAACTAAAAGACTAGAAGTACCTCCCATCAAAAGCATTCAATATCATCAAACCAAAAAAGAACAAAGAAAGCTTTTGACGGGCCCCACAGCCAGCACAGAGTCAGTAATCATAATAAGTTCAACAAAATAGCTGGCTGCGCTGTAACTTTCTTTTGTCATACGACAGGAAGCCCTCTCGCATATACTCATGATTTAGTGGAACGGCCACAAAGAGCTCGAGTATTATTCAACCAGCAACGCATTACAGATTCTAGCAGGGCTAAGCCTTATTTTTCCTTAAGCATCAGTGATTGTCTCAAAGTCTTAAACTCCCTTTATAACCCCTAATTTTATGCATCCTATTTTTCGCAGCGTGTTATGTACAATATGTTAAATAGGCTAGTTTAATAGAACTTTTGCAAGCTTCACTTGCAAAATCGAGGCAAGAGATAAAAACCTACCCTCTTCTTTCACTTTGCCACCTAAAAGCATTCTGAAAGTTAATTACAGAAATTTACCAAATGTTAAGGGCTTGTAACTCATTTTGGTTTCACCTGGTTTTTTGATCCTAATGCTCAAAATGATCAGTTTTCTCTATATTAGTGATACTGACGCCGCTTCGCTCTGTCGGCTTCATACTGACTCTACATGCAAGCATATAGCAGCCAGCATGAACCATACGTAAACAAGGATTCATTAAACTATTCATGAAGGCGTTTGTTGTGTTGAACACTGGTAAACTTTTGGCAAAACTTACCAACGGTTAAGCGAAAGCTTACCACCACTATATCTAGTGGCTTTTGCACGAACCGGTTACACCACATCTTGTGCTTTATCCGTTTTCCCCTAACTTTTGCACTGTGGCCAACACTGCCAGTCTTTCTTTTGGATCTAACGCTTGGTAGTTTTTAGCCCATCGTTGGGCTTTTCTTTTAATGCGTTGTCGATCGGTAAAATTAACCCCTGCATAAGCTGACCAGTGCACACTATCGGCCTCGTAATTCATCCACAATTTTTCTCGCCTTACACCACCCCGTGTCATCACATTAAACTCATACGTTCGCCAGTCCGTTAATAGCGAGTCGTATAATTCGGACGGATACCCTGACAGCATGATTTTTACCCCGCGTTCAGAGAGATATTTGAATTGGTTTAGTAGTTCAATGTGTTGCTCTATCGTGAGCTCTTTTCGATAGCGTTTGTTTGAGGTTCTTGTTTCAGGGAGGTACGGAGGATCGGCATAAATAAAAGTATTGGCGGGGCTCTCGAAATCGAAAGCCGCCAGAAAATCTAATGTGTCTTGATTGTGCAGCTCGATTGGATAACCGGTTCTAAATTCCGACAGGGTTAATTCATCCAGTTCTATTCGGGGTTTGAGGTCCAACGGAACGGCTTTGTACGCTAAGGGGGTTAACTGTCTGATATATCAAAATATTTTAGACAGTAAAAACAGGAGGCAAAATAGTGTCTATTAAATCGAAAATGAGCAATTAATAGACGCATTTGTGTAAAATCGACTTAATAGACACCTCTCTTAGTGCTTACCGTACGTTTTCGTTCCGTTGGACCTCAACCCCCTATTCCAATGGAACGTATCGCCTGTGGCTTTTTATTGAAAATGGCACCAGTACCAAGAAACGCTTCAATGTAGAGATCATGCGCGGGCATGTTGGCGATGATCGCTTGATATGCTCCACTTGCTGCCTTTGAACCTAAATACCTCATGCTACCTCCAATAAAAAAGTTATTGCTGCAGCATAGTTGTTTTCCCCTCTTTTTCTCGTGAGCTTAAATATCTTGCTTAAAAATCGTCCTTGTGTATATTTGCATTTGTGCAAAAGTGCATTTTTACATAATTACTATTTTGGAGGGTTATATGCTTACAAAAAAAGGAACGCAAATTCTCGATGAGCTGGCATCAGAACAAAAAGCTGATTTAGAAGATCGCAAAAATCAATTCATCTTGTCTGACCTTTCAAATGCAGTAAAAGGTCTTGTAGGGTTAATCCCTCAATTTGTGAGCGGGTTTTGTCTTTGCTTTGTGGCTCTTTTAGGCTTGTTATTGATGGTGTTGGATGCGCCAACATTGCAAGCAATGATAGATGCCCCTGTTAATGAGGTGGTAGCTGCAAAAAATGACTTCCTTTCTTTCTTTGCGATCTTCTTTCTCGTTACGTTTATGCTCTATGCTTTTGCTCGTAAGTTAGATTTACATAAGAGTTCCGAAGTTGATTATCAAAGACAAGTAAACGCTTATTACAAAGAGAGCACTCGCCAAATTGAACTCATTGAAGAAGTTCTTCATCGTCACGGCCTGATCAACAAAAAGGAGCTGTAACCATGAGTAATGAAATCGAACTGATCAATGTATCGAGCTTAACTGAACTTACGAAAGACAAATCTAAATTGCTAACGGTAGTAGCTAAACCTTTTAATGGGGAGTTACTACAAGGTCATTTGTTGCATGTTTCAGATGGTCAGACTCAATGGGTAGTTTCGACTTACCTGAGCGACAAACCCAAGCTGTATAAACGCTCTGACGCACTACTTAAAGAAGCAAAGAAATTGGGGTTATCACAAGTGACCTTTGAACTCTAACCCCTTCCTCTCTAGCGCACCACCTTGGTGCGCCCGTTTTCCCTCAAAGCCTCGTTTAATAACGTGTTATGCTCATTAACACGCTTAAATTGCTTGTGTGTGTATTTACCTATAAATCAAAGGAAATACACATGGCTAAAGCAAAACCCCTTTCAAAATCTCAAATCAACAAAGTATTAAACCGCTGTTTGCTCATGCAGTCCCCAGAGCTTAAACGTGCCGCGTTAGTGCTTTCATTTTGTACGTTGCGAGTATCAGAACTCGCTCAAATCACCATTTCAGATTTACTCATGCCAAGCGGTGAAGTTAAAAGCGAAATAGCGTTAAGAGCTGCGTTGTGCAAAAGGCGAAAACCAAGAACGGTTTGGCTTAGTTCTCAAGCGCGGCAAGTTCTTCAAGAATGGATAGATTATCGAATAGGCCGTAAGTGGGGCGTTACATCAAAGACCGAATATCAAGGTTTAAATCCTGCAAGTAAGGTGCCGTATTGCAATCGTGGACGGTCGTACTCGATGAAGCGTAAAACTCGATATTCTATAACGGGTGAGCGTGTGGATTACCTCGCGTGTGATGTTCTTGAGTTGATGCTAAGGACTATTTACCAAAGATGCGGCTTGAACGGTTGTAGTAGTCACACTGGAAGACGCTCATATGCGTCTAACATGAACAACAAAGGCATAGGGTTACGAACGATAGCCGCAGCATTAGGGCATAGTGACGAGCAAGTGACGCTTGAGTATATAGATGTAAGTTCTCAGCAATTGAGTGAAGCTGCAAAGTTGGCATTTTGATAGTAATTGCTATCAAAAAAATGCTTGCAATACTATCATGTAATTGATAGTATATATTCATGGTCAGAAACGACCTAGTTCTTTAACAATGTGAGGTGGTTATGAGTGAGGGCAACAATGCTACGCCTGTCACGTCTGAGCTTGAAAAGGCACAGATACGAGGTATTAACTCAGAGATACGCTTAAAGACGTTTGGCTTTTGCCAACGTTGGCTTATAATCTGGTTAACTATTGGCGGTTTCATCAAATTAGACTTAGCTAAGGAGGTGATTTCATGGATAAGTGGATAGAGAATCACATGATGCTGACTTCTGTTGTTATCATGGTTTCAGGTTTAACTTTAGGCTTCATCCTCTTCTAAAATAAGCCCCTTATGGGGCTTATTAATATTCAGAATCAAATGCACCCAAACAACAAACAACTCAAATTAATCCTAGAGCACCTTTTTAAAAGAGAGGAGCAAAGGCAGTTAGTAGAAGCCGTTTTAAGCAATAAGGTTTCATCTGTATATGAGGCTGAAAAACGGTTTGGAATTTCACCCAACACAGGAACCCGACACATAAAAAAGTACGAGAGTCATATCGAGTATTTAAAAAGTATCGGTCTCAAGCTGTAACAATTAATCACCTCACTAGCCCACTGTTTACAGTGGGTTTTTTATTATCCAAATAAGGGGAAAAGATGCCGAAATCAATACTGCTCATTATATCTTTTGTTTTGGCTTTTACGTTGGTTTTATCAAGCGCAGCTTTCTATATGTCGCTCGATATTTATACCAAAGCGCAAAATGCAGAACGTCAGAAAATGTGTGAAGAACAACAAATCATGGATTTCTTTGAGTGTTTAAAGGGATAGAGGGAAAAGATGTCAAAAGATAGCAAACTCATTGAAAAGCTAGAAGAAGCTGAGAAGTTTATCAAATCTATAAAACACGGCCTTGAGCGAAAAGCAAGAGATCAAACTCAGCTTGAAGTTATCAACTCGGATGCGCAAGCACTTGTTGATGTTAGTCAAGAAATTGAAATGATCACTCAGTATCTAGAATAAGAGGGTATAGAACGTGATTACAGATACTTATATGTATAACGAGAGTTTGACGATTCGCACCAGTGATAATATCGAACGCTACCCACAAAAAACAGCCGATGGTAACGAAATCGTTGTTGTCTATGTTGACGAAGTTGAATTCAAGGGGGCTGGCGGTAAGTGGTCTAAACAAGGCTTCCGTTGGGCTATTGTAGAGCCTCACTTAACCCAAGACGAAATCAAAAACTGGCTACTCAACAACGGCCTTTCAACCGTTCCATTCATTAGGGGGTAGAATCATGATACCGCTAACACTAGAAACACGTTACGGAACGAGTGTATATCTAACTGGCGATGCGATGCAGTTTAATGGCGGTGGGATGAGTCTCGATCTGTCTCACGATGCCGATTACCAACTGAAGCGTTGGGAGGAAGATGGTCATATTATTTGTTTGTTGCAACATGGTAAAACCTCAATTCATTTCACTCCAGACGAATATGAACGAATCACGGCTTTTTTAGCAAGTGTGCCTTAATCGAAGGAGAGTAACCGTGTCTCGACCACTACTAGACCAAGCAGTTTACAAGTTCATTGATGCCAAGTTATCTAAAGATGGCCGTATTACATCTGTAGACGTTTCTAAAGCATTTGGTCTTGGCCGTCAAAAAGTTAGCGGTGTCTTTACTAAGTACCGCAATGACTATCCTCAAAACATGCGGCATGACGTACATGAAAAGTGCTACGTTCGAGGTGATGATTTTAACGCGGTACTACTTATCAACGTTTCACCAGAAGAATATCTAAACGCTGTCAGCGTGGTTTTCGGTGATCAGCAAGATTAAGAGGGAAAAGAGTGATTCGTATGAAAGCATTCAAAAAAGCAGTACACGCCGTTAGGGAAACTGGTGAGGTTATGGTTGGTTAATTAGTTTTTATTACTATGTATTTGGGAAACCAAACGGTACATCTAAAAACACCAATCACATAGCAGTACAGAATGAACAAAACAGAACTCTAGGGTTAGGTGAAGCTAGCTATCAGCAGCAAGTAATCAAAAATACTACTTCTGCACAGTTCAGAAATCATAATGGCAGCTAAGGGGAATTTAGGTTTTGTTTAGGAGGGTTTGGGGAACGGTGAACTCGCCCCAACGACTGTAAAGTGGGATGATTGCAAAAGTTGCAGCGCTGCAACTTTTACGGACACAATGCATTTAATTGTTGTCTTTTGCGGTCATTTTGCATATTATCCTTGTGTGGCAAGGTTTCCTTGCTGACATTAAGCCCATTAGGGCATTACCCATGAGGATGACAAAATGACTGGTAAGATTGTAAGTGTTGCCAACTCTAAAGGTGGCGTAGGAAAATCGACTAAAGCCGCTAATCTCGCTATTGATGCTGCTAATAAAGGCTTGAATGTATTGTTAGTGGATAGTGAGAAGTCGGGAACAATGCTCGATTATGGAAATAGAGACATCGAAAACCTAACTGTGATTAATGGTTATGAAAAAGCATTTCCTAAAATGTTAGATGTGTATCGTAATTCTTACGATTTGATTATGGTTGATACCGCAGGTGTGAACGCTGACCTACAAGGGGATGATGATAATTTTCAAGAAACGTTAAATCATAAGATTCTGACCAAAACAGATCTATTAATCATTCCTGTCGAACCGAGTCCCGTGGCAATTCGAAAAACATATCGCTTTATTCAAACTGCTGAAAATTATCTAGAAGCAGCTAGGGGCAATATGCAAGCGATTATTGTCGTCAACAAATATAGCGCTCAAACAAAATTGTCTCGTGAACTTGTTCGAGACCTCCCTACCCTAACTGATATCCCTGTTTCTAAAAATCGTATTAGAAAAGCTGAATGTGTCATGCAAGCTGAAATCGATCTGTTATCGGTTAATGAATACGCACCAAACGAAAAGGTCGCTTTAGATATTCGTTTGTTTGAGAAAGAGGTGTTTGAACTATTGGGATTTGAAGAGGTTAAATTATGAATGGTTTTGTTCTTAAAGCGGCTGATACAGCTCAAAAAACATTAAATCAACAAGCGGATTTAAGTGCCCTACCCCCAAAGCAACAAGTACGAAAAATTGAGGTAGAGGATGAGATACTGTTAGTGCCTTGGGAGTTTATTCACCCAGATCCAAATCAACCAAGGAAGGAACGAGATCCTGTAGAGTTCTTGAAAGTAAGTAATTCCATTAAGCAGACTAAGGGTAACACTCAACCAGTCATAATTAGGAAGCACCCTTCTATTCGAGGTGAATACATGTTGGTTGCTGGCGAAGGACGTTGGACTGCATGTAAAGAGCATAACTTGAATGTTCGTTCTATCTTGAAACAAGACTTTGATGATGAACTTTCAAATCCTGAGCAAGCTTGGAATAAGCTTTTCGTACAAGTATCAGAAAATGTTGGCAGAAATGATCTATTACTTGTTCGTGAAGCTGAGTCGTTAGAACGACTAGTGAGTACTTATACTGCTAAGTTGCCCGCTAAAGATGTTGGGAAAATGCTTGGGTATGATAAAACGAAAACATCACGCTTAATGAAACTCGCATTAGCTCCTGAATCCATTAAGCAACTCTCTTTAGATGGTGTTTCGCAAAACATAAACATGCTTATTTTGTTGATGGATTTGTATTCACTTGTCGATGAATCTGCTTTCTCAAAATACTTATTGAAAGTTCGAGAAAAAGAGCTGTTTGAACGTGGACTAAGAGAAATTGTCCGAAACTTGAAGCCTTCAAAAAAGTTGAAAGCAACACAGCCCCAACTGAACAATGGTGAAGTTGATCCATCGCCTCTTATTACTAAAGCGTTAACCAATACAAAGTGCGAAGATAAGTTAGCCACAATAATACACTCTCATTTAAAGCGTGCTAAAGATGAAGGGTTCAGTATTAACGAAAAGGCAATTTCCGAGCATCTGGAGTCTATGACCCCTACCTCTCTCAAAACACTCTCTGATTTTGACACCATTGTTGATCAATGTGTGGTGTTGTATGAGCCATCAAACGATAAGAGTCAACCCTCCCCTCCAAGTAAAGAACGTCAGTTTTTAGAAATGGAGTCATTTGAACAGGTTGATGGTGACTTGTTGATTCGTATTAAAGGGCAAAAACAACCATTAAAAATCAACAAGAATGATGTTCAAGCCTTGAAAGCAATCGTTATTTAATGTGTGACAAGAAATACCGCCTTAATTAGGGCGGTAATAAAGAGAGATAGTAAGTATGCGAACCATTTTTGAACAAGCAGTGAACTGGAAGCAGCCGACTGTAAAAGAAGTTGAGTTAGTCATGATAAAAGCCGCCAGTAAACTAGGTTGTGACGTGATAAATCTTCACAAAAATTTTGGTGTTGATGCGCGAACATTTAGACGTTGGAAGGAAAATGCTATTGATAACCCTGACCAAATAAGCTCTATTAAGTATTCAGCATTCGGATTGCTTGTTGCTATTGCTACTTGCAATATTGTTGATAAGGATGGCCATCGCATAGCAATAGGGGGAGATATTATCTTTACTTCCGGTAAGAAGTCTTTAGAGCCTGTGAGCAATGAACTTTGGCGATTAATACTAAATAACTATGTCTATAATGCTCAAAGCTTTGTTAAACCTAATGAGAAAATCGTAAAGTTCTTTTATGGCAAAGATTCCGTCACTGGCCTCTTTCGTCAAGATGTCGCTGATTTACTTGGCTACAGTAAAGATCATTTTGGTAGGCTTATTATGAGAATGAACTTTGGTACATGGGCGAGTCTATTGTTATGTATGGGAGTACCCATTAACCAACTTTTTGACTTTAATCGACCTAAATAATATCCAATGTTGAGTTCGTGTTGGTTTGTCCGTCATAAAAAGTTGCAGCGCTGCAACTTTCTAAATTTTCTTGTGTAATGTTAATGCTTTTTATACTTACTCTATTTTCTTACGGAGAGTTTTTGCATTAAAAATGTGAAATTGATTTGTGTCACAAAGGCTCTTGAGTACATGCTCTTAAACCTTTGGGCGTTCTCCCTACGGTCGGTTCATTCCGTCACTACGCTCCTCCCGCGATAACTTATGCCACTCATATCGAGCCAGCTCGATGTGGCATTAAGTTCCTGCGAACAATCACCCAACGCACTTCACTCACTGCGTTCGCTACGCCTCGTCATTCTTCCTCGTTGCCGTTCGTCGTACCTCCTCTCAAAAGCTTTCACTGCCGTCAATTAAGTTCGAGTAAGGGCTTGTTGTCTTATGTGCCGATTTCCCTTTCGACTCGCATCATTTGATGGCGCTCGCAGCGCTGTTAACCCTCCTCAAATCAGAACCTTATCTGCAAAGGTAAATGAACGCTACGCGCCCCTGCAGAGAAGAACCATGTTTGAGGGATGGACAGCCAAGCGGCTCCATAAAAGTGATACTCAAACAGAAAGGAAACTCCAGATGGCACAACGACACTCAACCCCAACTCTCTCTAAATTGACGACCAGCGACCAGCGTTTCGCCGCTGGAGACGAAAGCTCACCAAAAAATGATATCTCTTTGTCCGAGGCTCAAATCGGCTTCATTCAACTGATTGATCGTAAATCTAAGCAGGTTATCGCACAGCGTGAAGGCTCAAATAATGAAGCGTCATTTAAATACCTAAAAACGAACGTGTGGAACATGAGCAAGGACGTGGCTATGCAATTTGTGATGCAAACCGATCATGTTCATCCGAATAAGTTTTTCAGTGCGGTACTTAAACATTCGCTGGTTAAGGTCTACCACAATCAGCTTACTAACAATGAGCCTGTAGGTGTGAGTCCATCTTGGGAAGGAACGGCAGATTCAGTGGATGAAAACGAGACCATTATCAATAGCGAACAATGGGATGCTTTTGATTCAGAAGGTCATTGGATCGGTACTTCGGAATTTTAAGTGGAGGGATTTCACATGACACAGTTATTTGGTAACACCGCAAATATGCCGCTCCGTCAGCAGCTTAAAGTGATGCGTCAGTCTGAAGAGGTGGCGAGTTCGGCCACTACCTCTTCACAACGTTTAGAGCTAGCTCAACGTCTACATCATTTAAAAATGTTCAGTCGCGGTCAAAGTTCTGAGCAAGTAAATGATGTGGCTGACTTAAAAGGGTTGAGAGTTCGTGAAGCGATAAAGACTCAGTTTCCTGATATCGGTCAGCGTGCATTTCAACGTCATGATGTTTATGAGTTGTTGTTAGAGCTAGGTAACGTCGTGGAACTTGGCCAATGGCGTTTACACGAGAGCGCAAAAGAGATGGTCATGTATGCCTCTTACGGCTCTGTGTACCCAGGCTTGCGTTTTCAAAAGAGTGGTGAGGTTTTTCATTGCAAAGGCTTCAATTTCGATATCCGTTTAGCTTCGTAAGGAAGAGTGATGAAAAATAATAATATTCCAGTGACTTACGACACAAACGGTCGAATGCAATATCACCCAGACTATCACCCCAATCATGGTTTGCCATGGAAGACCAGCGAACAAAAGTACCTGATAGACCGTTACGTGGTGGATGGGCCTGAGCAAGTGAGTTTTGCGTTAGGCAGAACCATTCATACCATCATGGCGAAAGCTTGGGAGTTACGAAAACTTGGTGTTATGCCAAAGCCAACCAAAGTGCCGCACCATCGCCGTGTTCAAAAGGAGAGTCAGCATGAAAACGCCTAACTATTTTGCAGCGCTCTCAGAGTTAACTCGTCGTGACTTTAGGAAACAAGCGGTTATCACACCTAAGTCCCGTTTTGACTTTTACGACGAGGGCAAAAAATGCAATGTCCATAACTGGTCAAGTGAGTATCAAGTACATGTCTATCACTGCTTGAGCGATTCCGTTGTGGACGGCAAGCCGTTGTACTTCGTTGAAACCTATTCCATATGGGGAGATTGGCTTTGCAGTGAATCTTATCGAACCATCAAAGAAATGAAAAAAGCCTGGCATGGCCAGCTTTAAGAAACATCATCATTTAATTGTTTTAGAGGTCATTATTATGTCTGAATATTGTTTCGAAATCCCTGCGATACGTGGTATCCAAGCTGGACGTGAGTTCTTCACCATCAACGCCCCCTTTGGTGTGTTGCAACGGTTGGTAGCGTTTGATTCCGGTAATGTATTGGCGCGCTCTCAGCGTGACGTTAATCTAACTCGCGCGAAAAAGGTCTCACAATACATTCAAGATAATCTCGATACTTATGTGTTGACGTCATTGACTGGTGTGATCAATGAACGTCCTGAGTTTATCGAGTCAGAGCATGCCAATGTTGGTTTATTAAAGGTAAGCATGGACAGCGAAATATTGCTCTTTGATGGTCAGCATCGAACCACAGGCATCATCGATGCGATTAAACAGAATGTAGAGTTGCGTGGTCACAATATCCCCTTGATGTTGTTTTTAGATATGTCATTGCCTGAGCGTCAGCAGGCTTTCTCTGACATTAACGGCCACACTGTGAAGCCGAGCACAAGTATTAGTGACACATACAATCAACGTGACGATTTACCAAAGCTTGTAGTTCACATGGCAAACAACTTAACCGTCTTCGTTGGTTTGGTCGACTTTGAGCGTAACGTGATTGGTAAAAATAGTGATTACTTGTTCCCTGTCAAAATTCTGAAAGACGCAACCGCTCGGTTGCTTGGTGTCAAAGTTAATAGCAAGCTAACTGATGAGCAATGCGAAATAGCACGAGAGTTTTGGCAAGCGTGTGCCAAACCGCTACTGTGGCAAACTTTTCGTTGTTGGGATGACTCCGCCAATGAGTTTCGCACTAGTTATATCTCTTCGCATGGTGTGTTCTTGAATGCGCTAGGGTTTGTTGGTCAATGTTTGTTGGCTCAATATGGCAACGTGGATAAGCTGGCTGAGTTATCTACGTTGAATATCCGTCGTAACAGTGATGAGTTTGTTGGTCGCTGCATCGATGCAGTCACCGGTAACATGCTGACTAATATCACCGCCATCAAGCTGACCGCGATTAAAATGCTGTGTCACGTTGACTGTCCTGTCGGGCCTGAGTTGCAAGCGCTGGAGCGTCAATATTTCCCTGAGACTGAGTTTCCATCGGCTCTAGAGCGTGGTACCTCAACATTAGATGAAGTGTTTGATGAAGTCGAGCATCGAAGCGTACACCTTTATGCGGATATGGTTCGAACGAAGTGGGCGGATTTAACCGAAGCACAAATCGACAATGTATGTGACCAAGTTGAAGTGGTTGTTATGGGCTTTGGTGACACGCTAGAAAGCGCAAAAGGGAACGTGCAGTGCATGATCAATAAGATGCGCAAATCTTCCACTGTGTTAGGCACTATCCGAGCCAACTATAAAAAAGTCATTGCAGAGTAAACCCGTTGTGCGAGCTGGCTATCAAGTCAGTTCGCACCGATTCAGCCAAGAGATAGGAGTCCACAAAATGAACGTTCGTTCACTTTTCCTGAAAATCCAAGACCTCTCAGAGCAGGCCAGCATCGAGAGTGGCACGTCTTACGAAGAATACATTCGCCTTTTTACGTTCTACTTTGAGCGCAGTTTCAAGAGAAAGTCAGTGGAGGCATTGAAGATAGCTGGCGAGTTTGGGTATGACGTGTCGATGCGTCAGCGTGTGACGGCACAAGGTTCGAATCGTCGCCGCCGATAACCAGGCTGTTTGGGCTTTCCGTGCTCTTTCGTCTATCACGCCTTCTTTTAAACCGTCTCTCACCACGCTTTGTTTGCAAGGGAAGTACACGCGATATCCCTAAAGCAACAAGTTGCTAGGGCTATCGCCCCTTGTCAAAGCGCAGCGATGGAGAGAGGCCGGACAGTCAGGCGATAACGAAATGAACAAGGAGTAAGCCATGACTGCATCAATTACCTACACCAACAACGCACTTTTTACTGCCGAGGAACAAGCAACCTTGGCACATGCCGCAGACATCCTAAAATCCAAACTTATCATCAGTGAGCAACCTGCGCTGACTTCTCCAACTTTGGTGAAAACCTTTTGCCAACACTCACTTGCAACCAAAGAGCATGAAGTGTTCGGTGTTATCTTCCTGGATAACCAACATCGAGTACGCTCTACCGCTGAGCTGTTTGCTGGTACGATTGATGCGGCTTCAGTTTACCCTCGCGAGGTGGTTAAGAAAGCATTAGCTGAAAACGCCGCTGCCGTTATCCTATTTCATAATCATCCGTCTGGTATGGCTGAACCAAGCCAAGCAGACCGTCGAATTACGCGCCGACTGGCCGATGCACTATCACTTGTTGACATCAAGGTTCTTGACCACTTTGTTGTCTCATTCGAAAACGTGGTTTCCTTCGCTGAGCGCGGCTGGATTTAAGAGAGAGGCGGCTTAGCCGCCTCTCTTTTTATCGCGCGTTTAAGGTCGTAGGCTTATGCTCAAAAGGGATGTTGATAGTATCGCCCCGATACGCTTTGTGTGTCGGGAATGATCGTTAAGGGGGTTCTGACCGTGATGGAAAGTATGCATCTTTGAACTTGGATGTTTTTTTACTTTTTTGATTGCTATGCCTTAGAAAGTTGCAGCGCTGCAACTTTTGGGGTTTTTGAAGTCCGCTTTATTTTATGGAAAGGCTTGTTGCTTGAGTCTGTTTACGGCGTTCTCCCTGCGGTCGGCTCATTCCGTCGCTACGCTCCTCTCACGATAACTTGCTGCACTGATATCGAGCAAGCTCGATGTGCCGCTAAGTTCCTGCGAACAATCACCCAACGCACTCCACTCACTGCGTTCGCTACGCCTCGTCATTCTTCCTCGTTGCCTTTCGCTGCTTTCTGTTAAGAGTGAGTAATGGTTTTGAGCGAGTGCTCCATCAATGTTTGCCTTTTTCTTGTATGCACTGCGGCTTATCGACGCTGCTTTCTAAAAATCTCAACTCACTCCCTCATTTGCAAGGTAGGGCCGAGCCGCTTCGCGCCCTTGCAAAGTGCGGTTTTGAGCCGAGCTGGAGAAAGCAGGCGACAAGCGAAGTGATACTAAACAACAAAACGGAGAACACCTATGAACACTCTTACTCAATACCAAACTCACTCTATACAGGAAGCAACGACCAGCGTATCGCCGCTGGAGGCTCAGGCAACTGCACAAAATGATATCTCTAATAATCAAATGCTACCGGTTTTATCTTTGGTGATGTCTGAGTTAAACGTGCGTAAAAGTAAAGCATCAAAAAGTGATGATGAATCATTACAAGCGTCAATTTTGGCTCATGGCTTAATTCAGAACTTGGTGGCTCTACCTATGGATGAATTGGGTTTGTATCCGATTATCAGCGGTGGGCGAAGATTGACGGCTTTAAATGCACTGATTGAATCGGGGCAGATTGCGAGTGATTACACGGTAGCCGTTAAAGTGTTAAACGAAGAAGAAGCAAAGGTGTATGCCACTGAAATTTCGTTGACTGAAAACTTTACTCGCGCTGCTATGCACCCTGTC
Organism: Vibrio sp. 10N.247.311.47; assembly: GCF_041467535.1. Lineage (NCBI taxonomy): Bacteria > Pseudomonadati > Pseudomonadota > Gammaproteobacteria > Vibrionales > Vibrionaceae > Vibrio > Vibrio sp. 10N.247.311.47. Next base: position 6,048 of record NZ_JBFSUR010000049.1, on the reverse strand, counting down.
GATGAATTTGAGGCGTTTTCTAACATGGTTGAAAATGGGGCAACGGTTGAGGCGGTCGCGCAACGTTTTGGGAAAACTCAGTTGTATGTACATCAGCGCATGAAATTGGCTGCGGTTGAGTCCGTTATCCTCGATGCGTACCGTGAGGGCAGTGTCTCTCTTGAGCGTGTCATGTTGTTCACCATTGCCAGTCCAGAGCGTCAAATTGAAGTATGGGAACAAGTAAAAGACAAGTCTTGGCACAATGATAATCAAGTGCGCAATATGCTTAAAGAGACAGCATTAGAGGCTTCAAGTCACTTAGTTAAATTTGTTGGCCAAGAAGCCTATGAGCAAGCCGATGGGATCATCACTACCGATCTGTTCTCTGACGAGGTGTACTTTGAAGACCGTTCGTTAATGGAGTCACTGGCTACTGAAAAAATGCAACTTGAAGCGGATAAGCTGATTGAAAAAGGGTGGAAGTGGATAGACATTCAGCTAACTCGTAGTTACGATGAAACGAAAGGTTACTTGGAGTTACAAGGTAACAAAGGTCAATACAAGAAAGCGGAAAAAGCCTTAGCAGGGTGCATTCTGACCCTTAACTATAACGGTGAGATTGTTGTGATTAAAGGTTTGGTGGCAAAATCTGAGCGTAAAGCACTGAAAGTCTTGCAAGCTGAGAAATCGAACAAAGCCACGGATAGCAAAAATGAAGATGGTAGCGCAAGTACGGTTACACCAGTAACAGAATACTCAAACGCACTGACAGAAGACTTAAAAGCGCACCGCCTTGTCATGGCGAAACATGCCCTCATGCAACAAAGTAGCCTAGCGGTTGATATTTTGCACTATACCCTATGCGTAAAAGCTCTTGCAGGGTTTCACTCAAGCCATGCTATTGATATTTCATTAAATCAAACCAACGTTGAGCCAAAGCAGGGCGAATTTGCTGAGAATCAAGCCCTTGCCCGTATCGAAGCGCACAAAGAAAACTTGGATACCTCATGGCTAGAGGTCAAATCTATCCCTGAACGCTTTGAGGCATTCGTTAAGCTCGATGCAGACGAAAAGCAAAAGCTAGTCGCTTTTGCCACCGCTTTGATGCTTACCCCATCAATGGTTGGTGATAAGCAATCCTATAACGAATTTCTTTTTCAGCGATTGGACTTTGATGCGGCTGACTACTGGCGACCAAGTACGGACAGTTTCCTCAAGCGTATTGATAAAGATTCACTGGTCGATATTGCCCGTCCTGTTATGTCAGATACATGGCTAAAAAGCTCTGATTCGCTCAAGAAGGGTGATTTAGTCAAACAGATGGATGTTTGGCTAGATGGGGCAGATAAATCGCTGACAGAAGCGCAGAAAGCCCATTTTGCTAAGTGGATGCCTGTTGGGTTTTAATGCCATATTGTCATCATGCAGCATAGCTGCATGATGACTTCCCCGTGTCGTGAATGGTATGTCTTGAGAAATATATCAATAACTTATCAAAGCTCAATAAATCGTCGTTTTCCTTCCATTAGGGGTAGAGAGGGAAAACGGCAAATATCCTACGTTAAGGAAGTGCAAAGCTTTTAGCCACGGCACAAACGAACGTTTGTGCAATGAAATATGATGAACCTATATATATTGCTTTCAGCATTGCAAAAACATATTGCGAAACCAAAATGAATGGCAATAGGTAAATGCAATCAGGGAATTTTTGCTTAGCGTAGGATAATTTACTAATTCCCTACCTACCCCCCATTACAATATCCTTAATTGTAATGGATTAGGATATATGTGTGCTAAAAGTGGATGAATGGGTGTGTGAAAAAGGCGACGAAGAAGATTATATCGTCGAACGTTTTGAAATTAGGGTTAAAGGTAAAAAACCGCTCGTATTGAATGAACCCACTTTCTCTCAAATCGTGTTTGTGACGCAACAATATGTGAATTTGTCTTTGCCTTTAACAAAACAGATCGTCAGTAAGAGTGTTTTAGGCTCTGTTGAACCATTAGTTCTTAAAGACCATTGTGCATTAGTTAATTACCTGGAAGCCTCAATCGCTTCTCAATGAATTTAAACCTTTGGGCGTTCTCCCTTCGGTCGGCTCATTCCGTCGTTTCACTCCTCCCGCGATAACTTATGCCACCCATATCGAGCCAGCTCGATGTGGCATTAAGTTCCTGCGAACAATCACCCAACGCGTGGCGTGATACGCTTGTCTGACACCCTGATCTTTGGTGAAACGCTTTTGTTACTTCAACTTCATCAACAAACCCTTACGGTCAATGCCCTCGCTCTGTTTTCTTCTTGTTCACACTCTTCAAGCTAGGTCAAAAATAAGAGCTCTACAACTCACCACTCGCACACTCGCTAGGCAAGTGGTAGAACCCTGATTTTCAACCTTGAGCTTACGTGTAAACATGATGAAAAAAACACCGCTTTAAGGTATTATCCAATAAGGGAACGATAATGAAGAATCATATGAATCAAGATAACAATAACGACATCACTCAAAAAGACTTGCTCAAACTGTTGTTTGACCAAGCTCAACATAACGCCACGCGTGAAGAACTCATGGCGCTAGAGAATCGTACTAGTCAACGCTTTGATAAAATCGATGAGCGCTTTGAAAAGGTCGATGAGCGCTTTGAGAAGTTAGAAGCTAAATTCGACAAGAAGTTTGACCGTATGAACTGGTTGCTTGTCACTACCCTTGTCGGTGTTATTGCTAGCCTTGCTATCCAAGTTCTTAAATAAACTATTATCCCTGCCTTTTTAAAGGTGGGGATTTTTTGTTAAATCCTCATTTTGAACTTTTGAACTTTTGAACTTTTGAACTTTTGAACTTTTGAACTTTTGAACTTTTGGGCGTTCTCCCTTCGGTCGGTTCATTCCGTCGTTTCACTCCTCCCGCGATAACTTATGCCACTCATATCGAGCCAGCTCGATGTGGCATTAAGTTCCTGCGAACAATCACCCAACGCACTTCACTCACTGCGTTCGCTGCGCCTCGTCATTCTTCCTCGTTGCCGTTCGTCGTGCCTCCTCTCAAAAGCTTTCACTGCCGTCAATTAAGTTCGAGTAAGGGCTTGTTGTCTTATGTGCCGATTTCCCTTTCGACTCGCATCATTTGATGGCGCTCGCAGGCTGTTAACCCTCCTCAAATCAGAACCTTATCTGCAAGGGTAAATGAACGCTACGCGCCCCTGCAGAGAAGAACCATGTTTGAGGGATGGACAGCCAAGCGGCTCCATAAAAGTGATACTCAAACAAAAAGGAAACTCCAGATGGCACAACGACAATCAAACCCAACTCTCCCTAAATTGCCGACCAGCGACCAGCGTTTCGCCGCTGGAGACGAAAGCTCACCAAAAAATGATATCTCTTGGCGTTTGTTGCAAAAACTACCGTCTTATATTGAACCCTCGAAAGTGCTTAATTTGGTTTTAAGAGTTGAATATTTCGGCTCGTGGGAAACGCCTCGTGACCAGTGGAAAACCGGTTTTTCACTCATGGCAACCACTTCGAACGGTAGTGAAAAACACGTTAAAAATTACCTATTATCACAACATGCTATTTCAGCGATAAAACAAGAATGTGACGCGATAGCAAAAGCATTAAAAACGACTTTTATTGATACCACTCTTAATTTCAGCATTGAGGTTTAAATTATGAAATATCTATCTCATTACACCCAACAAGCTCAAACCGATTTATTCAATGAACTAGGCGCATTTTTCGCTTTCTCTAATCAACAGTTCAATGATGCTAAGAAAAAAGGTATTGAATATGTGTCGCTTGGAATGGGAATGATTGTGCCTGAAAGTAACGCTAAAAACTTAGTGGAGCGTTTAGGTCAAATCCAAAAAGAGGGCATTAAACAAGATATTGAAGAAAACGGCAAACAAGGGATTATCCGACGCGAGTTATTCAATCATGAATGTTTTTATACTAATGATATTTGTGATTGTGTCGAAAAGCTCGAAGAGTACGGTTATTCATACGATGATATTTATGAAGTGTTTAATCATATTCGTAAAACTGAAGATGTCTACTAATCGCAAATAAAAGCGCCTTGATAATAGCACTAACTAATATCAAGGCATATCCATTTAAACTAAACAGTAACAATGAGTGAATAAAATGAACACATTAAATACTACCCTAACGAAAGAAGATTTAAAAGCGAAAACTTACGTTTGTACGGCTGTGCCGTTCGAATTAGGAAAAACAGTAATGACACAAGGTGTAGCTTCATTACTAAACCGTAATATTGGTGCGAGTCTTAATGTTTATTTGCATCGCCATAAAAACGGTGATTGGGGCGATACTCCCATTGAAGATAAAATTATGAATGATGAGGCAACCAAAACAGGCGAGCGTATTATGTCGAGTTATCATTTTTGTGATGATAAAATTTGGATTATTACCGAACGAGATAGAAGCGTAACAACTGTTTTACTACCGAGTGAATATTAATCACTTTCAATATGCGATAGAATGGAGTCCTTGTTAGGACTCCATTTTTTTGATTATGAAAAAGTTATCTTTGCTACTGTTATTGTTTCCAACCGCTGCGGGCGCATTCTGTTTTGATGAGGCCGGATCTCATTATAATGTTGATCCAAAATTGTTACGGTCGATTGCACAAGTTGAAAGCAGTTTTGATCCCAACGCTTACAATGAAAATAAAAACAGGTCGGAAAAAATTGTAAGCCGTGATTTTGGGTTGATGCAAATTAACTCTAGTTGGTTCTCTCGACTCGCTGAATTTAACCTAAACGAAACAAACATATATGAGCCGTGTTTTAATGTTTCATTAGGCGCATGGGTATTAAGCTCTAACTTTGCCAGTCATGGTTATAACTGGAACAGTGTCGGGGCATATAATGCCGGTTTTTCTAAACGTACCGAAAACGCTAGAAAAATATACATCCAAAAAGTGCAAAGTGTTTATTATTCCTCAACCCTTAAATAACTAGCTGTGCACTAATTTGGTGCAATGCTAGATCCTTAGCCTTCTTCCTTTTCCGCTTTCCATTCCTTCCCAAGTTTAGATATAGACTCCCGACTCAATCGCCAACGGTTCGGCTTTAGGTCTTGCGAACGCCCCAAACCCTGAGCTAAAAACGTAAGATAGCCTGGAGTTCTATTGACTTGTTCGCACTCTTTAAGATTCTTCCACACACCTCGCTAAATCGAAAATCGATTTAAATGGTTGTCTGTGAAAATATAAAACCAATAAAAACAAAAGCTTAAAACCTTGCTGTTCATTAAAAGTAACCTCAAAAAAATTTTCAAAATCTCAACTAATTAGCCGCTGAAATATGACTTGTAAATAATCTTGTATAAGTTATTCGCAAGTTATCCGTTGGTACGTAAGGCGTGATAGGGTGTTTAAGTCAAATTTAACTCATATTTAAGTTAAATTTGCATTAAAGCAGGTACAGTAAGGGGTTGGTGGTGATTTTGAATCATGGCTTAAGTTATGGTAAGTTTAAGTTAAGTTAGATTAATGCATAAAAGGTGAGAGTGAAAATGACAAAAATGTACCATTTACAGACCTACTTGAAGGGGCCGTTAAAGCAAGACTTCATTAAGTTTAGAGATCAGGATTGCCTGAGTGATTCTGAAGCAGCCCGTCAACTGTTGACCTTAGCACTGCGCATCAAGCTCAACGATAGTGAGGATGATAGACCGTCGAATCGAGAGTTGATGGAAGAAATGTATCGTCGCATTAGGCAGATTCAGGGAACGGGTAATCTGACACATACCCAAGGTTTCGATGGGGCGGCATTTTATAATAATAAAAAAGAAGCGGGAGAGATGCGTAATTTGGTTACGACAGACGTTAATAATAAAGTGGATACCTTTCTTGCAGGCGAAAAAAAAGGATAGCCCGTTAGGACTATCCTTTTTATTGTTTTATCTTTCTAATTCCCGCTCGATTTCTCGACCCATCGGCTCGTGATGTTTATTATCAAAGTCGAGTCCTTGTTGCTTTGATGACTCTTGCGGCTCGAACTGCTCTAATGCTTTACTGTCTTGATCTTTACCATATTGTGAAATAA
>NZ_JBFSUR010000048.1:0-27010 GCF_041467535.1 Vibrio sp. 10N.247.311.47 | reverse complement strand
AAAGTGGGCGCTACAAAGGTAAGCGCGTGATCCAAGGCGGTCGAGCGCAAGTACGAACCGTTTTATACATGGCGATGATGTCAGCCATGCAATGTAACCCCATATTCAAAGCGACTTATGCTCGACTTTTAGCTGCTGGGAAACCTAAAAAAGTCGCAATAATCGCGTGCGTACGAAAGATGGTTGTGACACTTAACTCTATGCTCAGAGATGGCGCCATGTGGGATGAAAACACAGCCAAAAATTAATCATTGACGCCATAGTCGTTTGTTAGCCAGTAAAATACATTCAGACGCTTGCCCATCTCGACCAGCTCTGCCGATCTCTTGTGAGTAGTTTTCGATCGATTTTGGTAAGTCAAAGTGAATCACTCGGCGAATGTTGGACTTATCCACGCCCATACCAAACGCGATAGTTGCGACGATACAGCTCACGTCATCATTCATGAATTGGTGTTGAATAGCATCTCTATTTTCAGGCTTAAGACCCGCATGGTAAGCCACTGCATTAACGCCAGCATTGCGAAGCTGCTGAGCCACCATCTCTGCCGTTTGTTGAAGGGTGACATAAACAATAGTCGGAGCGAGAGAAGCTTGGTTAACCACATTGCACAAGGTTTCTAGCTTACTGGTTTGTTCACAAGGTTGAATCGACAGATCGAGATTTTGACGATAGAAACCCGTAACCACAACGCGCTCCTCATCAATTTCAAACTTTGACTTCATATCTTGGATAACCGCTGTAGTCGCAGTGGCTGTCAGTAGTAGAACCTGAGGAATATTGAGCTGTTTTTGGTATTGAGGAAGCTTCAGGTAGTCGGGTCTGAAGTTGTGTCCCCATTCTGAAATACAGTGCGCTTCATCGACCACAAGCAGTGAGATCGACACTTGGGAGATAAACTGACGAAAGCGTTCGTTCTTCAAGCGCTCGACGGAGATCATGAGGATCTTGGTGTCACCGTTACGCACTGACTGCATAACCTGTTGTGTGGTTTGTCGGTCTTGGCTTGATTCGATTGCCGCTGCGCTAATGCCTTTACTGTGCAGGAAAGCGAGTTGGTCTTTCATCAAGGCTAACAGTGGCGATATCACCAAGGTTAAGTGCGGTAACTCTAATGCTGGTAATTGATAGCACAGCGATTTACCTGAGCCTGTCGGGAATATCGCGGCAGTCGAGTGACCAGATAGAACGTTATCAATGACTTGCTTTTGCCCATTGCGCAGTGAGTCGAATCCGAATACTTGTTTTAGCTTCTGCTCAATCATTTATGTTCTACCTGAGTTATTAAGTGTCGTATTGATGCTAAAGCGGGCGCCCATTCATGATAGCGTCGCTTGATGAATCAAATGTCTTGCACCTGATTGTACCTAATTCTATTCTGTAGCTCCTATAGAAAAGCACCCCAATAGTATGAATAAGTCTGAGCTTCGCCAAATAATCATAGAGCAACTCGAATCCCGATTACGTATCGCACAATCTGCTACTCAACGCGCGATTGATGCTGCGACAGATGAAGAGACAGTGCCTGAGCATAAGTACGATACATTGGCACTAGAAGCTTCATATCTCGCCCATGGCCAAGCGGTGAGGGTGCAAGAGTGTGAGGACGACATTCAGTGTTATCGCAACTTAGTGCTGCGTGATAGTGAGAAGATTGCAGTGAGCAGCTACGTTGTGGTCATTGACGAGCATGATAAATATAAACACTTTTTTATGGGACCTAGAGTCGGCGGGCTTTCTGTCACGTGGAATGAGAATGAGATTGCCATCGTGACGGCAAATGCACCTTTTGGTCAGGCTCTAATGGGTAAAGAAGTTGGCGATGAGATTGAATTTAAAGTCGCTGATAAGCAGTTTTGCTACGAAGTTATCTCTATCGACTAACTAACTGACTAATAGATATAAAACGTTTCTCTGACAAAGAGGCATAATCCAAGGGTATAGTAATCTGTCAGATTGATGAGAGGATGTTATGAAAAGCTATGTATTTATGAAAAACAGTGTATTAATTGCATCGTTAACTGCGGCGATGGCAGTTGTGAGCCTGCCAACGTTTGCTGCTCAGTGTCGAGTTGATTTGAAGAATGAACTAAGAATCGATGATCAAAAAGTCGAAATCCATCAAGTGAATGGTGATACGGCCGTTTTTGATGATAACAACGACCTCTATATCCATGGTGAGAAGGTTGAGCTTGATGCCGACCAACAAGCGGCGATTGAGAAATACCGCGAAAATATGAGTGAGTACTTACCTCGAGCGAAACAAATGGCGAACGATAGCTTAGCGTTAGCCAATGACGTGATTGATGATATCGCGGCTAGCCTGGATTCACCTGAGTCATTTGATAATGTAAAAGAATCGATGAAAACCTACTTTGCAGAACTGGAAGCGCGTTATTACAAAGATGGCGAATTAGTGTTACCTGCAGAAAGCTTTGATTCGATGGCCAATGGCTGGTCTGAAGATTTCGAGAAGGCGAAAGAAATCTTTAACCAAGAATTTATCTCTAGCGCTTTTAATGCGATGTCAGAAAAAATGAAACAAGATGGTGGCCTAAACCTGACTGAATTGGCTGACAGTATGGCTGAATTAAAGCTGAAAGTTGAAGAGCGAATGAAAGAACACTCTCAACAAGTGAAAGAGGAAGCGAATGAGTTCTGTGATTCTCTTGATGAGATGGCGGAACAAGAGCAAGAGCTGCATGAAATCATTCCGAATCTAAAGGACTATCAAGTATTCACGATCTAATCTGAATTAACTGATGAATCACAAGAGCACCGTTTGGTGCTCTTTTTGTTTGTATAAATGGAACCATACGGCGAGTATTTATCTCTATTTAATCCATTTCCTTCTCAAGCCTTCCATTTCGCTTTGTTGTTTCTAATTGAACGATAAGACTGGTCTTTTGTTAATTTTGTGGTTCTAAATAGCGCATTGATTGTAAAAAATAGAGAATTGTTCATTTATTGGTTGTGCCTATCATTGCTTTTTATTACTGTACTTCCCAACTAGTTCACTGATTCTTAATGCGGGCGATATGGACCAACAACCTTCCTCTTCAAGAGAGCACTTTAGCTCTCGTTTAGGCTTTATTTTAGCAGCGGCTGGTGCAGCGGTTGGCTTGGGTAATATTTGGGGTTTCCCGACTCAAGTTGCCAGCAATGGTGGTGGCGCTTTCCTTTTAGTCTATTTGATCATGATCTTCGTGGTTGCTTTCCCTATGCTGGTGGTTGAGATGGCTATCGGCCGTCACGGCCAAGCAAACCCAGTTGATAGCATGCGATCTTTGACGACAAACCCTTTGGGTAAGAAAGTCGGTGAGTTTATCGGTTGGGTTGGACTGAGTGTACCAAGCGCCGTATTGGCGTTTTACAGTATTGTTGGTGGCTGGTTGATCTGCTTCCTAATTGGTGCGGTCGCGGATCTTATCGGCCTAGAAGCGATTGCTGATTGGTTTAAAGGCTTCAGTGTTGAGCGCAACGTATTTGGTACCGTAGCGTTCTATGTACTGACTATCTTGATTGTGCAGGGCGGTGTTAAGCAAGGCATCGAGAAGTGGTCGACTCGTTTGATGCCTGCGCTGTTTGTTTTATTTGGCTTATTGTTTGTTTACATCATGACGCAATCTGGCGCGATGGAAGGCTTAAAACATTACCTTATTCCAGACTTTGAGAAAGTGTGGGATAGAAAACTGATTCTGGCGGCAATGGGACAGGGGTTCTTCTCACTCACTATTGGCGGTTGCTCGATGTTGGTTTATGGCTCTTACTTAAGCAAGAAAGAGAACCTACCAAAAATGGCGATGAACGTAACTCTGGTGGATACTGCTGTCGCTTTTATTGCTGGATTAGTGGTGATGCCAGCAATGTTTGTTGCGATGCAAAAAGGCGTTCAAATTTACGCTGAAGACGGCTCACTATTAAGCTCTGACACTCTAGTATTCACGGTTTTGCCGTTGATGTTTGATAGTTTAGGTGTGCTTGGACAGATCTTTGCGATTGTGTTCTTTTTACTACTAACGATTGCTGCACTGACTTCTTCGATTTCGATGCTTGAAGGCCCGGTTGCGCTAGTGAGTGAGCGTTTCAATACTAGACGAACGCCAACAAGCTGGGTGATTGGTGGTGCTATCGCGCTGTTTAGTGTGGTGATTGTTTACAACTTTGCTGCGATGTTTGGCATGGTAGCGATGATTGCAACTCAGTATCTTCAACCAGTCGCTGCACTGATGTTCTGTGTGTTTGGTGGTTGGGTATGGAGCCGAGCTTCAAAAGTGAAAGAGCTTGAACAAGGCAGTCCTGATTTTCAACTTGGTTGGTTTGGTAAGGTTTGGCCAATGTATGTGAAGTTTGTGTGCCCAATTTTGGTAGCAACGGTTATCTGGGCATCTTTCGGTTAATGCAGAACCCTATCTGGGCTTTTTGAAATTACCTCCTCTGAACTTGAAATATTAAGCACAAAGCCACTCATAAAGAGTGGCTTTGTTGTTTTTATATAAAGCTTAGTGGCACGAAATATAAAGCTATAGCGGCACGAACAAGATAGAAAAAAGGCGCTGAACATAATATTCAGCGCCTTTGCATTGTTCGTTAAGCAATCGTGATTACTTAATTTCCATACCTTGAGCTTGCAAGTCCGCATGGTAAGAAGAACGTACAAACGGGCCACACGCTGCGTGAGTAAAGCCTAGCTCTAGAGCAATCTCTTTCAGCTCATCGAACTCAGAAGGCGGCACGTAGCGTTCTACTGGTAAGTGGTGACGGCTTGGTGCTAGGTATTGACCTAGTGTCAGCATAGTCACACCATGTTCGCGAAGGTCTTTCAGTACTTGAACGATCTCTTCTTTTGTCTCGCCAAGACCCATCATCACACCTGATTTTGTTGGGATATCAGGGTGCTGCTCTTTGAATTTCTTCAGTAGATCAAGAGACCACTTGTAGTTCGCACCTGGACGCGCTTTACGGTATAGACGTGGCGCTGTCTCTAGGTTGTGGTTGAAAACATCTGGCGGGTTGTCTTTCATTAGGTCAAGCGCAACGTCCATACGACCGCGGAAGTCTGGAACCAGTGTTTCGATACGAATATTTGGGTTGAGTTCGCGAATCTCACGGTTACAGTCAGCAAAGTGCTGAGCACCGCCGTCACGCAAGTCATCACGGTCAACTGAAGTGATTACAACGTACTTCAGTTTCATGTCTTGAATTGTTTTAGCCAGTTTCTTCGGCTCTTCAGCTTCAGGAGCAACAGGGCGACCATGGGCAACATCACAGAACGGGCAGCGACGAGTACAGATAGCGCCAAGAATCATAAACGTTGCCGTACCGTGGTTGAAACACTCGGCTAGGTTAGGACAAGACGCTTCTTCACAAACTGAGTGCAGGTTGTTTTTGCGCATTGCTGATTTGATTTCTTGAATACGATGGCTGTCTGAAGGAAGTTTAATCTTCATCCATTCAGGCTTACGTAGAACTTCTTTCTGTTCAGCAGGCATATTCTTTACGGGAATTAATGCCATTTTGTCAGCGTCACGATATTTAACGCCTTTTTCCATTTGGATTGGTTTGCTCATGATTTTATGCTTCTGCTGTAATGTTACTGGTGGCTTGAATGTCTACTTGGTCATAGCCGAGTAGCTCTACGAGCTCTTGTATTAACTGTTGCTCAACGTTTTCTAGTTCACTTGGTCCGCCGAGTTGGCTTACCTGCGCCATTTCCATACCTTGGTAACCACATGGGTTAATACGTAGGAATGGAGACAGGTCCATATCGACGTTGAGTGCTAGCCCGTGGAACGAGCAGCCACGTCGAATACGTAATCCGAGTGAACAGATTTTCTTGCCATCGACATAAACACCAGGAGCGTCAGGTCGGGCAGCTGAATCTATATTGTAAGCTTTCAGAGTATTGATTACGAGGTTCTCGATATGAGTCACCAAATCACGCACTCCGAATTTCTTGCGGCGGATGTTAATCAGAAAGTAAGCCACTAATTGGCCTGGGCCGTGATAAGTCACTTGGCCACCGCGATCGCTTTGTATTACAGGGATATCACCGGCATTTAATACATGCTCAGCTTTGCCTGCTTGTCCTTGAGTGAAGACAGGGTTGTGTTCAACCAACCAAACTTGGTCTACGTCTTCTTCCGTGCGTTCGTCTGTGAACTTATGCATGGCTTTCCATACAGGTTCGTAATCCTGACGGCCTAATTTTTTTACGATTAGCTTATTTTGCAAAGCTGCACTCCCTCAAGGATTAATAAAGTGAACGCATTATAAACGCGAAACATGATTCTAACTACAGACGGACTGCAAGGTTTTTCAACTTTCTTTGTATTTATTGAAAATTAAGTTGAATGAATTTGAGCTAGATAGGGTGCTTTAAACAAAAACAGCGGCAATAAGCCGCTGTTTTTCATGTGCAATCGGAGATTACAGAACCATACGAACGATTTCGATCTCGCCCAGTTCTTTATAAAGAGTTTCTACTTGTTCAATTGAAGTCGCAGTAATATTGATAGAAACAGAGTGGTAGTTACCTTTCGCACTCGGTTTTAGCGTTGGGCTGTAGTCACCAGGAGCATGACGCTGGATCACTTCTAGTACTAGCTCAGTCAGTTCTGGCTTAGCGTGGCCCATTACTTTGTAAGTGAATGAACAAGGGAACTCTAAGAGGTCTTTTAGTTTTGCATCAGAATTGATGTTCATGATTAGCTCCAAAAGGCTAGACGCTCGCAAATTGGCGAAATGTCGATAAAAAGCGTGTTCGGTCAACAGACACGAGTAATAAGGCGGAATATTACGTGTAAATATCACCGAACTCAAGATCAACAAAAGCCGCACATGGCGGCTTTTGGTTCACTAATGAGCAAATCATGAACTTACTCATTAGGTTAGCTATACAACAAGCTTAGGTTTTACCTAGAACAAACCTTTGGCTTGTTTAGAATAAACCCTTGAATAGAAGAACTAGGTAGTCCCATAGACGGCTGAATAGGCTGCCTTGGTCTACATCTTCAAGTGCTAGTAGGGGGTATTCAGCAACGTCTTCACCGTCTACTTGGTAGAATAGTTTACCAACTACATCGCCTTTGCTGATTGGCGCTTCTAGCTCTTTCTCAAGAACGAAGCTTGCCTTCAGGTTCTTAGCTTGACCACGAGGTAGCGTCACGAAAGTATCTTCGTCGACACCTAGCGCAACTGTGTCCTTGCTACCCATCCAGATCTTCTCTTCTACGAAAGTTTCACCGGCTGTGTGTGGTGCCACTGTTTCAAAGAAGCGGAAGCCGTAGCTAAGCAGTTTTTTGCTTTCTGTTTTACGAGCATTCGCATTCTTGGTGCCCATAACTACAGCAACTAGGCGCATTTTGCCTTCTGTCGCTGAGCTTACTAGGCTGTAACCTGCGTTGCTTGTGTGGCCTGTTTTGATGCCATCAACGTTCATGCTCTTATCCCATAACAGACCGTTACGGTTGTATTGGGTGATGCCGTTGTATGTGAATTTCTTCTGTGAGTAGATACGGTACTCGTCTGGTACGTCGCGAATCAGCGCCTGACCAAGTAGCGCCATATCGTAAGGCGTTGAGTATAGGTTCGGGTTGTCTAGACCGTGCACGTTAGCAAAGTGCGTGTCTTTCATGCCGATAGAGCTTGCCCAAGCGTTCATTAGGTCAACGAATGCATCTTCAGAGCCAGCGATGTGTTCAGCCATAGCAACACATGCGTCGTTACCTGATTGAATGATGATACCGCGGTTTAATTCTTCAACTTTAACCGTAGTGCCCACTTCAACGAACATCTTAGATGAATCTGGGAAGTTTTTAGCCCAAGCATTTTCACTGATTACAACATCGTCGTTTAGGTTGATGTTGCCACGGTCGAGCTCTTGGCCGATCACGTAGCTCGTCATCATCTTGGTTAAACTTGCTGGAGAAAGCTGAGTATTCATCTCTTTCTCTGCTAGTACTTTGCCTGAATGGTAATCCATCAGAACAAAACCTTTAGCGGCGATTTGAGGTGCATCAGGAACAACAATAGGAGCGGCGAATGACGATGTAGCTATCGTTGCAGAAAGAGCAACAGAAGTAGCAAAAATCGATTTAACAAGTTTATTAGATTTAATCATTTTGAATGCAATTATTTGGTGAACTATTCATATATTAACAGAATCACTCTGTCACACCAGAGCGCTGATTACCAGAAGTAACTGTTAGATTAATTAGCGAGTTAGGGTGTGTTTTTTTATATAAGCTGACGGGTAACCCATTAGCTTAACTTGTTCTAATTTCTCTTGAGTCAGAGCATAGTCATGAAATGGCCCAATCATCAGACGGTATTTGTCATCATTTGGCTGCAAGAACGTTGCTACTTCTAGCTTTTCGGCTAGATCTTTCGCTAACTTTTCGGTCCTATCTTCATGTGGAGATGTTGCGACTTGAATAATAAATTGCGGTAAAGCAGCCTTTTTATTTGCGTCGGTTGGCATAGCCACAGTAATGACTTCAATCTCAACATTTGCCGTGCCGGTTCTCAACACATCGAGCTTGTAAGCTGCCGCATAACTAAGGTCAATGATTCGGCCTTCATGGAATGGACCACGATCATTGATACGAACAATCGTGGTTTTGTTATTGTCGGTATTGGTCACTTTTACGTAGCTTGGAATAGGCAATGTTTTGTGTGCTGCAGACATCGAATACATGTCGTAGATTTCGCCATTAGACGTTAAATGACCATGAAATTTCTTACCGTACCAAGAGGCTTTTCCTTTCTCGGTAAATCCTTCCGTCTCCTTGACGATCTTATAGTCTTCGCCACGCAGAGTGTAATCCGTGTTACCACCTAAACTATAAGGTTCATACTGAGGGTGAGCATCTTCTAAATGCTCTACCGAAATCGGTGCGTCTGGTGCAATATCTGAATCAATATCGTAGCGGCCTGTTGGCTGCTTTGAAGAACAACCATTGATTAAAATCGCTAGCCCCAAGATAGAGACTATTTTTTTGATTGGCAGCTCTTCAACCAAGGATGCTTTTTTTTGAAACGTTGTAATAGACATCGATTAGGTCGCCTTTGAGAATGCTTTTCTGTGTGTATGTATCGACATTAAAATACCAAAACCAGCCATAAGGGTAACCATTGAAGTACCGCCATAACTGACTAGAGGAAGAGGAACACCAACTACAGGTAGAATGCCACTTACCATGCCAATGTTTACAAAAATATAAACGAAGAAGCTCAGTACAATACTTCCGCCCATCATTCGACCGAATGCGGTTTGAGCTTGGCTCGCAAGCACTAAGCCACGTCCAATAATAAACAGGTAGATCGCAAGCAAGAACAAGATACCGATCATGCCCCATTCTTCGGCGATGACCGCAAAAATGAAGTCAGTATGACGCTCTGGGATGAACTCTAGTTGAGATTGAGTGCCTTGCAACCAACCTTTTCCTGATATACCACCCGAACCTATCGCAATCTTACTTTGAATGATGTGGTAACCCGCACCTAATGGATCTGATTCAGGATCAAAAAGGGTTCTAACACGCACTTTTTGATATTCACGCATCAAGAAGAACCATAGGATTGGGATAAATGCCCCTAATGCGATTGCCGCGCTAGCAATGATTTTCCAACTGATACCAGCCAGGAATATCACGAAGATACCAGATGCGGCGATAAGGATAGATGTACCTAGGTCAGGCTGCTTTGCGATTAGAATCGTCGGTACAAACACCATCACTAGCGAGATCGCTAATGTTTGGAATGTTGGTGGAAGTGAGCGCTTACCGATAAATCGTGCCAGCATCAAAGGCACCGCGAGCTTTAATAGCTCTGACGGTTGGAATCGAACAAAGCCGAAGTTTAACCAACGCTGGGCGCCTTTAGAGGCTTCACCAAAGAACAACACGCCCAATAGCAAGATGACACCACCTACAAATAGCAGTGGTGCCAAGGTTTCATAAGTACGAGGTGAGATTTGCGCTAGGAAGATCATCACACCTAAAGACAGAGCCATGCGCATCGCCTGGCGGTCCATCATCGCAAGGCTTTGTCCGCTTGCGCTGTACATGATCAGCAGGGCAAAGCCCATTAAAACCAGAATGCCAAGCAAAAGCGGCAGGTCGATATGCAGCCTTTCGAATAGGGCTCTATTTCGTCCAGTTGAAGGATCAAGTTTCATTATTTAATTGGCTCACTTTGATAATCTTCTGCAAGGATAATATGGTCTAAAATCCTTCTTACTACTGGGCCGCCGTTAGAAGAACCGCCACCTGCGTTCTCTAGAACGATAGTCACGACGGCTTCAGGATCTTCAAAAGGCGCGTAACCCGTAAAGAGGGCGTGATCGCGTAAGTGCTCTGCGATTTCATCCGCGTTGTACTCTTCATCTTCTTTTAAGCCGAATACCTGTGCAGTACCCGATTTACCAGCGGTTTGGTAAGACATCTTCTGGAATGAACGTCTTGCCGTACCTTTCTTACCGTGGTTAGCCAGCCTCATACCTTCCTGAGCGATATCCCAATACTTCTTCTTAACCCCGGTTAGCGGTGGGTAAGTTTCAATGTCCGACATGATTTGTTCATCGAATGGACGACCGTTATCAATGGTTGAACGAAGTAGGTGAGGTGCGGTTACTTCACCTTCATTGACCAAAACTGATGTGGCTTTTGCAATCTGCATGGGTGTTGCAGTCCAGTAGCCTTGGCCAATACCAACTGGGATGGTGTCACCTTGGTACCAAGGCACACGGTGTCTTGCCATCTTCCAATCACGAGTTGGCATATTGGCTTTGCTTTCTTCATAAATATCGATGCCAGTATAATCACCAAAGCCGAACATCATCATCCATTTGGATATGCGATCAATGCCGAGATCATAAGCAATTTGGTAAAAGAAAGTATCCACTGACTCTTCAATCGCTTTCTCTATATCAACGACCCCGTGTCCCCAACGCAACCAGTCACGGAATGGTCTTGTTTTTGAATTAGGGATCTTCCAATAACCTGGGTCATTACGCGTTGTATTAGGTGTAATCACACCTTCTTGCAGAGCCGCAACAGCAATGAATGGCTTGATCGTCGATGCTGGTGGGTAAATACCTAGCGTTGCACGGTTAACCAAAGGGCGGTCTTTGTCTTGAAGCAGGGCGTTATAACCTTTAGACGAAATACCATGTACGAATGCATTTGGGTCGTAGCTTGGGCTAGATACCATGGCTAACACGCCATTGTCTTTCGGGTCGAGAACGATAGCTGAGCCACGGCGGCCATCCAGTAACTTATGTACGTATAGTTGTAGCTTGATATCCAAGTTGAGCACGATATCTTTACCCGGAACCGACGGTACAAATTTTAGAGTACGGATCACTCGTCCACGGCTGTTAACTTCGACTTCTTGATAGCCAGCGGTACCGTGAAGCATGTCTTCGTAGTAGCGCTCAATACCAAGTTTACCGATGTCGCGAGTGGCTTGGTAATTGGCGTCTTTCTCTTCGCGAACCAGGCGCTGCATATCACGGTCATTGATGCGCGATACGTAGCCAATCACGTGAGTTAACACATCACTATAAGGGTAGAAACGTTTTAGCGTACCTGTAACTTCAACGCCTGGGAACTTATGTTGATTTACAGAGAAGATCGCAACTTGTTCTTCGGTAAGCTGATTCAGAATAGGTACTGACTTGAAGCGTCGTGAATTGCGACGATCACGATCAAATAGTTCAATGCGCTCTGGCGGGATCTCGATTAATTCTTGTAGACGGACGAGCGTGTCATCCATATCTTTGATTTTTTCTGGTGTGATTTCTAGGTTGAAAACCGGGCGATTTTCGGCAAGAAGCACACCATTACGATCATAAATCAAACCACGGTTGGGGGCGATTGGAACGACCTTGATACGGTTATCGTTAGAGCGGGTTTTATAGTCTTGATATTGATTGACCTGAATGTTGTACAGATTAACAACCAACATCGATATCATGACTATGATCCCCGCAAACGCAACAAAAGCACGATTAGTAAATAGTCGTGCTTCTGCTTTGTAATCACGGATTTGGCTACGTTTACGTAACATTAACGCTTATTCTCGATGATAAGGGTGGTTAGCAGTGATGCTCCAAGCTCGATACAAGCTTTCAGCCATGATAACGCGTACTAATGGGTGAGGGAGAGTAAGCGCAGACAGAGACCAACTTTGGTCTGCAGCCGCTTTACATGCAGGTGCTAATCCTTCAGGCCCGCCGATAAGGATAGAAACGTCGCGTCCATCCAACTTCCAACTTTCCAATTGCTCTGCCAGTTGTGATGTGTCCCACTTTTTACCTGGGATATCAAGCGTGACAATGCGGTTGCCTTTTGGAACCGCTGCCAACATCGCTTCGCCTTCTTTTTGAAGAATGCGTGCAATATCCGCATTTTTACCGCGCTTTCCCGCAGTAATTTCAATGAGCTCTAATGGCATATCATGAGGGAAGCGGCGTTTATATTCTTTAAAGCCTTCTTCAACCCACTTTGGCATTTTTGTGCCAACTGCGATTAACTGGATCTTCAAAGCTTAGCCCCAAAGTTTTTCTAGTTGGTACAGTTCACGGTGTTCTTCTTGCATAACGTGAAGCATGCTTGTGCCCATATCTAGAACAACCCATTCACCTTCTTGCTGGCCGTCCATGCCTAGTGGCTGCATACCTGCTTTACGTACTTCATCAGCAACATGCTGTGCAATAGAAGCAACATGGCGCTTAGAGGTACCTGTACAAACAATCATGTAATCAGTAACGCTTGATTTGCCTTCTACATCGATAGTCACAATCGATTCTGCTTTCATGTCGTCGGCTTTGTCTGCAAGAAAATCTTTTAGTTCTTCACGTAACACGGGGTGTTCCTTTAATCTGAATTTAGCTTTTTAGGGGCTGTCGACCCTAGAATATACCACGCTTTTATGCGTGAAATGGTATTGAAGCTGAAGGGATACAAAACTCTACGCTTAACTGATGAATTAGTGGCCAAGGCGACTGCTCATATTGAGTTTTTGTCATCAATTCAGCTTGAGTGAGCAACGCGAACAAAGAGTGTAATTGAGAAATCGAAACTCTTGTTAGCGCGGCGTTATAAAGAGGCTTTTTAGATTGCCAGATACGGTGTTTTTCGAAGACCTGACCAATCGGCATCTGTTTCATTTGTTGCTGCATTTGTAATAGCAGAGCAAGCTCTCGTTGTATGCTACGTAATAAAATGACGGGTTCGACACCTTCAGCTTCTAGCTGACGCAGGATTCGTTGTGCTCGGTTACCTTTGCCTGCCAATAACGCATCACTCCAATGGAATGGAGTAAAATGGTTGTGTCGACTCAGCGATTCTTCTAAGCGTACTAACGTGAGTTTTCCATCTGGGTATTGGAGAGCCAGTTTTTCTAGGCTTTGGGTGAGAGCAAATAGATTACCCTCATGCCATTGCGCCAGCATTTGAATCGCTTCAGGGTCTGGCGTTAAACCGATTTGACGGCAACGCGCTTGGACAAACTGAGGTAACCGACTGACATCTGGCGTTAGGCAACTGACCCAGTGACCCTGATTCGAAAGAGCCTTAAACCACTTAGCGCTTTCTTGAGCTTTGGTGAGCTTAGTGCCCACCAAGATTAACAAGATATCACTGTGGATATGCTCGGAGATTGCGAGTAGCTCTTTCGCTATTGCGGCATTGACGCCTGACTCTGGCAGTTCAAGCTCGATGACCTGACGGCTAGAGAATAGGCTCAGTGCTTGAGTGCAGTCGTAGACTTGATTCCAGTCGAGACTGTTATCAATCGCAAAGCGGTGACGTTCCTCGAAACCTTGTTGTTTAGCCGCTTTTTGAATCGCTTCTCTGCTTTCTTGTAATAGCAGTGGCTCATTACCAAAGATCAGGTAAACGTTGCTCAGTTGTTTAGCAAGCTGTTCTGGTAAGCGGTCAGCAAAAATACGCATCAAATAAACCTATTATTGAGCAGATTCGCTGAGCTCTGGTTGTTGTTCTGTGCTTGGTTCGATTTCAACGTCGTCAATCTCAACATTCTTGATGTTGTATTGCTTTTCGAGTTCTTTCACTTGAACGTGCTCTAGTGCATCTAGGTCCATGCTATCAGCTGCAATGTTCGCTTTTAGACGAGCCATCTGACGAAGGATTTGGCTTGTTGCCAACTTACGCATCTCATCTTCGATCATGTCTCGTTCAACCGACTTCGCAAGTGCAGTTAGCGGGTTATCTAGGTAACTACGGGTTACGCTGGTTGAGAACGTCTTTGAGCCTAGATCCGGGACAGTTACGCGGTATGAAGCGCGGAATGTCAGTTCTTTCTCTGCTGCACGAGTGTTTTGGTATAGAGACAGAGTTCGCTCACCTACGCTCTCACTAATAATATGCAGGTTAGGTGTATTCTCAGCCGGTGGCACAATTTCTACATCATTCATACGCAGTTGACCTTTCATCATACGTGTAAACGTACTGTATTGGTCGTAACTGGTTACGGAGATCTTGTTGAGTTCTTCTGGTACGGAGTAATCACCACGTAGGTGGAAACCACACGCACTTAATAGGCTGACGGTTAAAACAACAACAGTAACTTTCAATGAAGATAGTGAAATCAGGCGCATTATTTGATGGCTCTCATGAAGGTAGAATACTTATTTAAAGGCTTTAGTTCGTTTGAGTGGTTAGGCTCAAGTCTAAAGCGCTTAAATAAGTAGACAGGGCAATTAGCTACCCTGTCTACAGACTGCTTTTGATGAATTAAGTTCGTTAATTCTTTAGCAATTGCATTGTGCTAACGAAATTAGTTAGCAACGATGTTTAGAAGCTTACCTGGTACGAAGATAACTTTACGGATAGTTAAGCCATCTAGGAACTTCTTAGCGTTCTCATCGTTTAGACCAAGCTCACGAACTTGCTCTTCTGTTGCATCAGCAGCAACGGTTAGTTTCGCACGTAGCTTACCGTTGATCATAACAACGATAGTTTTCTCGTCTTCAACTAGCGCTTTCTCATCGAAAGTTGGCCATGTTGCTGAGTCTACGTTTGATTCACCCAGTGCAATCCACATTTCGTAAGAGATGTGTGGCGTCATTGGGTAAAGCATGCGAACAACAGCTTTTAGCGCTTCATCAAGGATTGCACGATCTTGTACAGACTCTTGAGGTGCTTTCGCTAGCTTGTTCATCAATTCCATGATCGCAGCGATTGCTGTGTTGAACGTTTGGCGACGGCCGATATCGTCCGTTACTTTCGCGATAGTTTTATGGATATCACGACGAAGTGCTTTTTGGTCGCCAGATAGCGCAGAAGCATCAACAGATTCAGCAGCACCCTTAGAA
Source organism: Vibrio sp. 10N.247.311.47 (assembly GCF_041467535.1). Lineage (NCBI taxonomy): Bacteria > Pseudomonadati > Pseudomonadota > Gammaproteobacteria > Vibrionales > Vibrionaceae > Vibrio > Vibrio sp. 10N.247.311.47. Next base: position 11,667 of record NZ_JBFSUR010000048.1, on the reverse strand, counting down.
GAGTGAGCGTGAACCAATTTCCAAACACGTTTAAGGAAGCGGTTAGCCCCTTCAACGCCAGACTCTTGCCACTCAAGCGTCATGTCTGCAGGTGATGCAAACATCATGAATAGACGTACTGTATCAGCGCCGTACTTGTCTACCATCTCTTGTGGGTCGATACCGTTGTTCTTAGACTTAGACATTTTGATCATGCCTGAGTGTTCAACTTCACGACCTTGATCGTCGACTGCTTTTTCGATGCGACCTTTACCGTCACGTTCAACCGTTACGTCAGTCGGTGCAATCCACTCTTTGGTGCCTTTTTCGTTTTCGTGATAGAACGCGTCAGCCAGAACCATGCCTTGACATAGTAGTTGCTTGAACGGTTCATCAGACGTCACGTAGCCAGCATCACGTAGAAGCTTATGGAAGAAACGAGAGTAAAGCAGGTGCATACAAGCGTGCTCGATACCACCAACGTATTGGTCAACTGGTAGCCAGTAGTTTGCTTTCTCTGGATCTAGAATGTCGTCTGCTTGCGGTGAACAGTAACGTGCGTAGTACCAAGAAGACTCCATAAACGTATCGAACGTGTCAGTCTCACGTAGAGCGGGTTCGCCGTTGAATGTTGTTTCAGCCCAAGACTTGTCAGCCTTGATTGGGCTCGTTACGCCATCCATTACTACATCTTCAGGAAGAATGACTGGCAGTTGGTCTGCTGGTACTGGGTGAACTTCACCGTCTTCAGTGGTTACCATTGGGATTGGAGCGCCCCAGTAACGTTGACGAGATACACCCCAGTCACGTAGACGGAAGTTTACTGTCTTCTTACCTTTGCCTTCAGCTTCAAGCTTCGCAGCAATTGCATCGAATGCTTCTTGGAACGCAAGACCATCGAATTCACCAGAATCAAACAGTACACCTTTTTCAGTGTAAGCCGCTTCAGACACGTCTAGTTCAGAACCATCTTCAGGTTTGATTACTGGGATGATATCGATGCCGTACTTAGTTGCGAACTCGTAGTCACGTTGATCGTGAGCAGGAACCGCCATTACCGCACCTGTGCCGTAATCCATAAGTACGAAGTTTGCTACGTATACAGGAACAACACGACCGTTAAGAGGGTGGATAGCCGTTAGGCCAGTATCCATACCTTTCTTTTCCATCGTTGCGAGTTCAGCTTCAGCAACTTTAGTGTTACGACACTCTTCAACGAATGCAGCAAGCTCTGGGTTGTTCTTCGATGCTTTCTCTGCAAGAGGGTGACCTGCAGCGATACCAACGTAAGAAACACCCATTAGTGTATCTGGACGTGTTGTGTACACTTCTAATGGTGCTTCTTCGCCGTTAACAGCGAAAGATAGCTCAACACCTTCAGAGCGGCCGATCCAGTTGCGCTGCATGGTCTTAACCATTTCAGGCCAACCTTCAAGGTTGTCTAGATCGTCTAGTAGCTCTTGAGCGTACTCAGTGATTTTAATAAACCACTGTGGAATTTTCTTTTGCTCTACTGGAGTGTCACAACGCCAGCAACAACCGTCTTCTACTTGCTCATTTGCCAGTACTGTTTGGTCGTTTGGACACCAGTTCACTGAAGATGTCTTCTTGTAAACCAGGCCTTTTTCGTAAAGCTTAGTGAAGAACTCTTGTTCCCAACGGTAGTACTCTGGAGTACACGTTGCGAATTCACGGTTCCAGTCGTAACCAAAGCCTAGAAGCTTAAGCTGGTTCTTCATGTACTCAATGTTTTCGTAAGTCCATGGTGCAGGTGCTGTATTGTTTTTAACAGCGGCGTTTTCTGCAGGTAGGCCGAATGCATCCCAACCAATTGGCTGCATTACGTTTTTGCCTTGTAGACGTTGGAAACGAGATACCACATCACCGATGGTGTAGTTACGCACGTGACCCATGTGCAGTCGGCCACTTGGGTAAGGGAACATAGAAAGACAGTAGAATTTTTCTTTGTTTGGGTCTTCACTTACAACGAAAGTCTCGCTGTTATCCCAGTGTTGTTGAACCTTTTGTTCAATCTCTTGCGGGTTATATTGTTCTTGCATCGATGGTATCCGGTTATCTTGGAATTTGTGAGTTCGGTTAGAACAGAATCTTACAGATCGTCATAGAATACCTAAAGGAGCTGAGTACAACAATAGTTATACCCTTCATACTTGCAGTTGCCGCTTAGTAGATTGTGTAATTTTCACTGAATTTCGCAGGGCAACTATACTTAAGAGTATGAATTGCATTTGTTTGTAAGCGGGAGTGCATTGCAGCGCATCCGTTTGCTCACTAAAAGGTTGGTTATCTTAAGGAGGTTGTTATGCCGAAGAAAAAAGCGCTCTATGAAGAAGTCGTCGAAGAGGTGATTGAAACGCTGAAGCATAGCCCTGAAGAGCTCAACAACAAAATCGAAACGTCGGGCAAGTTTGCGAAAGCAGCTAATGATATGACTAAAGATGAGCTTTCATTGATCTCTGCCTACGTGAAGTCGGACTTAAAAGAGTTTTCCGAAAGCTATGAAGAGAGTAAAAGCGGTCCATTCTATTTGATGATTGCGGACTCTATTTGGCAAGGGCTGTTGGATATTACTGATCGTACTAAGGTGGAATGGGTTGAACTGTTCCAAGACTTAGAACACCAAGGCTTGTATCAAGCGGGTGAAGTCATTGGCTTGGGAACCTTAGTATGTGACGAGTGTGGTCACCAAACCGAATATAACCACCCAACCAATATCATTCCATGCATTAAATGTGGTTCTAAAGGGTTTAGTCGTAAAGCCCTTAAACCGTAAGCTTCTGAACCATAGCGTATCAACGCAAAACCACAGCAATGAAAAAGGGTTGACCCGATCAGTCAACCCTCAAATCACTTTTCGTCGAATCTAGCTTTTTGGCTTTCTAATTACCCAACCAATCACCAAGCTGAGCATCGCCCAGATATACAGTGGCCAAGTACCTACTGTGTGATAAGGCGTTTGACCATCCGTTGAAATGAGTTCAGCTTTTAACACTGCCGTTTCAAACTGAGGCACTTGCTTGATTATATTGCCTTTGTAATCAGTAACTGCCGTCACACCGTTGTTGGTCGAGCGAATAACCGGCTTACCAAGCTCCAGAGCACGCATCTGTGCAATTTCCATATGTTGCAGAGGGCCAATCGAACGACCAAACCACGCATCGTTAGAGAGCGTTAAAATAAAGTCAGTCTCGTCGGTTACGTTCTGTCTAACTTGATCATTAAAGATGATCTCATAACACAGTGCCGGCGCTAAGTGACGACCATTTGCCACTATGTTTGGTTGAACAAAGTCGCCACGGCTAAATGATGACATTGGCAAGTTAAAGAAAGGTGCTAATGGACGCAAGATATCTTCAAACGGCACAAACTCACCAAATGGTAACAGGTGGTGTTTATGGTAGCGTTCGTCTGGATCGTAGCTGTACTCACCGTATGGATTCACACCGAGAGAAAGAACACTGTTGTAGTATTTCTTATCTTCAGACTGATTCAGCACACCGGTAATGATCGAACTGTTGTTCATCTTCGCTGCGCTATCCAAGTTACGTAGGAAAGATGGGATCTCAACTTCGAATGCTGGAATAGCCGCTTCAGGCCAGATGATGATATCCGCTCCCCAGTTTTCTCTGCTTAGGTCGGTGTACTTCATCATGGTTGGCCAGCGATGACTCGGTAGCCATTTACTGTCTTGATCGACGTTGCCTTGTATCAAGACGACTGACGTGGTTTTTTCAGGGTTCGGCGTGACCCAGTCGATGTTGCGAATACCAAAGCCTGCGCTAAATACGACAGCGGGAATGATAGCGATGCTCCAAGCCCGGTTAACAATCGCATAAGTGAATGCAGAGGCTGAAACAATGATCGCTAAAGTTACTAGCTCTACGCCGCCAATCGGTGCAAATGAACCCAATGGCGAATCGATTTGGCTGTAGCCTAACCAAAGCCAAGGGAAGCCCGTCATTACCCAGCCACGCAGCCAATCACAGACTAGCCAGAATGCAGGAGCTGCAAGGAAAAAGCGGCTTAGGTTATTGGCAGGGAAGAATTTATTCAAACCCCAGGTAAATAGCCCTGAATAAACGGCTAGGTAGCCAACAAGCAATGCCATCAAAAATAGGTTGGCTGCCAGTGGCATGCCGCCAAAACCATCAATGCTGACGTATACCCAGCTGATACCTGTGGTGAATTGACCTAAACCCCATGCGTAGCCAATCCAAAGCGCACTTTTAGGAGAGCGGTTGTGGATCAGTAACAGCAACAAAGCTGGGCTGAGAATAGCAAGAGGCCATATAGAGTATGGAGCGAATGAAAGGGTGGTTATAGCGCCAACAAAAACGGCCGCAAGCGGCCGTAATAGGCGATGAATAAAGGTATTAGTCATCTAATTTCTGTCATCTCTTTAGAGAGAAGTTGTTATTCTTCGATAGTCGGAAGAGGCTGTTCGTCAGGAATGGTTACCTGTAGCTGAATCACACGACGGTTATCTGCTGATGTTATTTTGAAATGGTAGTTTTCGATTTCTACAATTTCGCCACGAACCGGCAGGTGGCCGAGTGCTGTCATAACCATGCCGCCTACCGTATCCACTTCGTCGTCACTAAAGGCAGTGTTAAACGTATCGTTGAACTCTTCAATAGTGGTTAAAGCTTTTACAGAGAAGGTATGCTTACTCAGCTTACGAATATCTAGCTCTTCTTCATCGTCGAACTCGTCTTCAATTTCACCAACGATTTCTTCGAGGATATCTTCAATGGTTACCAGGCCAGAAACTCCACCAAACTCATCGACAACGATAGACATGTGGTAACGCTCTTCTTGGAACTCCTTAAGCAGGCGATCAACTCGCTTACTTTCAGGAACAACCACGACAGGGCGAATCACTTGTTCGATATCAAATGGAGCACTTTCTGAACCCAAATACTTAAGTAGGTCCTTCGCTAATAGAATGCCTTCAACATGGTCTTTATCTTCACTGATCACTGGGTAGCGAGAGTGTTGAGCATCAGTAATGAGCGCAATCAATGTATCTAGATCATCTGTGCGTTCAACTGTAACCATTTGAGAGCGAGGCAGCATGATATCGCGTACTCGCATCTCTGAAATTTCCATAACACCCTCGAGCATGTCGCGTGTGTCGTGGTCAATTAGGTCATTAATTTCTGAGTCGCGGATTACATCTACGAGCTCTTGGCGATCTTTTACTTCACCTTGAAATAGTTGGCCTAGGCGTTCAAAGAAGGACTTTCTACTCGGACCTTCAGATTTTTTACTTCCCTCAGAAGTGGGGGGGTTACCTTCGTTCATGATTTCTCAAAAAATAACGCTATCAGAAGTGTGATAGCACACGTTACAACTCAGATTCCTGTGAAAATCACAGGTTCGATGAGTTATTGTTTCTCTGCAACCTACTTTACTAGAATCAATTTACTTTTCTAGAATGTAAGGGTCTTCAAACCCCATAGATTGCATGATTTCTGTCTCGAGTGACTCCATCTCTTCAGCTTCATCATCTTCGATATGATCATAACCTAGCAGATGCAGACTGCCATGTACAACCATATGAGCCCAGTGTGCTAGCAGAGGCTTACTTTGCTCTTCTGCTTCTTTTTCGACAACTTGGCGGCAGATAATGAGGTCGCCCAGTAGATCTAACTCGATCCCTGGAGGAGCCTCGAATGGAAAAGACAACACGTTAGTTGGCTTATCTTTGCCACGATATTCATGATTGAGCTGGTGGCTTTCTTGTGTATCAACGATACGAACCGTCAACTCAGCGTTCTCTTGAAACTGAGGAATTGTCTTGTCCAACCAAAGCTGAATATCTTGCTCAGTTGGAAGACCTTGCTCATTTTCGACCGCTAATTGCAGGTCTAGTTCAATAGACATCTATTTATCACCTTGTTCTGCAATTACAGAGCTATTTTGTGTTGCTAATTGTGTCGTAACTACCTGCTGAGCCTCAAGAAGTTTGGCTTCACGCTCTTCACGTTTACGCTTTTCAAACTCTTTGCGCTCTTTCTGGTCTTTTGCTTCCCACTTCTCGTATGCGTTGACGATACGAGCAACTACAGGGTGACGAACGACGTCTTCAGACATGAAGAAGTTAAAGCTAATGTCGTCGACTTCATTGAGCACTTCAGTCGCATGGCGTAAGCCTGATTTTGCACCACGAGGTAAATCGATTTGCGTAATATCACCTGTGATCACAGCGCGTGAGTTAAAACCGATACGGGTTAAGAACATCTTCATCTGTTCTACCGTGGTGTTTTGGCTCTCATCAAGAATGATAAACGCATCATTCAATGTACGACCACGCATGTAAGCCAGTGGCGCAACTTCAATTACGTTACGTTCAATCAGCTTCTCAACTCGCTCAAAGCCAAGCATCTCAAACAGCGCATCGTAAAGTGGACGTAAATATGGGTCTACTTTTTGGCTTAAATCACCCGGTAGGAAACCAAGCTTCTCACCGGCTTCAACAGCAGGGCGCGTCAATAGAATGCGACGAATCTCTTGGCGTTCAAGTGCATCAACTGCTGCAGCAACGGCTAAGTAGGTTTTACCTGTACCTGCTGGCCCAATACCAAAGGTGATGTCATGAGTCACCATGTTCATTAGGTACTGTGCTTGGTTTGGCGTTCGAGGTTTGATGACGCCTTTTTTAGTCTTAATGGTCACTTCTTTGCCGTAGTCAATTTCAGACTCGACGTGTTGCTCCAAAATGCCTGACTCGGTGATCGCCAGATGTATTTGCTCTGGTTCGATATCGATTATGTTGCCTTTAACTGGAGCCGTTTCAACATAGAGGTGTTTGATGATGTCTAAAGCTGCGGCTGTAGTGTGAGGCTTACCAACAATGGTGAAAAAGTTGCTACGGTAATTAATCTCAACGCCCAGACGACGCTCAAGATGCTTGATGTTGTCGTCAAATGGTCCGCATAAACTTGCCAAGCGCTTGTTGTCTGCTGGTTCTAGATTTATCTCTAAGGTAACGATTTTATTGCTCAAATTAGCCTCTCATTTTGTGCCACTCACTCTTAAATAAAACAAAGAGCAAAAAGCCCGATTTAGACCGGGCTTCTGATGGTGATATCCCTATTTCTAAGATGGTCACTTAGTTAGGTAATTTCAAGCTTTGTGTTTGCGCTTTGTGCTCAAACAGTTGTATTGCCTATGGCGTAAATGTCGCTACACCTAGCTCGTCTTCGCGTTTTGTGTTCGCCATCATTTGAGTCGGCGAGATCACGCTGCGAAGATCCATGTCTTTCTCAGTACGTACTATTTCACCACGGAGTGAGTTAGCAAATACTTCTGTGATTTTCACGTCTACGAACTGGCCGATAAGGTCAGCAGAACCTTCGAAGTTCACTACGCGGCTGTTTTCAGTACGGCCGCGAAGTTCCATTAGGTTCTTTCTTGATGGGCCTTCAACAAGGATACGTTGCTCTGTGCCTAACATTAGACGAGAGAAACGCATAGCTTGTGTGTTTACCGTTTGCTGCAGTTCGTACAGACGATCTTTCTTCTCTTGTGCTGGTACATCACATGGGTAATCTGCCGCTGGCGTACCTGGACGTGGAGAGAAAACAAAGCTGAAGCTCATATCGAAATCAACGTCTTTAATTAGCTTCATTGTATCTTGGAAGTCTTGCTTAGACTCACCAGGGAAACCAACAATAAAGTCAGAGCTGATTTGAATGTCAGGGCGAGCTTTACGCAGTTTACGGATAATAGATTTGTACTCGATAGCCGTATGTGGGCGCTTCATCATCGTAAGAATACGGTCACTACCACTTTGTACTGGTAGGTGAAGGAAGCTCACTAGCTCTGGTGTGTCTTTGTAAACTTCAATGATGTCGTCACCAAACTCAAGCGGGTGGCTTGTTGTGAAACGAATACGGTCGATACCGTCGATAGAAGCAACAAGACGAAGCAGTTCTGCGAATGAACAGATATCGCCTTCGTGTGTTGGACCGCGGTATGCGTTTACGTTTTGACCTAGCAGGTTAACTTCACGTACGCCTTGCTCTGCAAGTTGAGCAACTTCGAAAAGTACATCATCCATTGGACGGCTAACTTCTTCGCCACGTGTGTATGGTACAACGCAGTAAGTACAGTATTTAGAACAACCTTCCATGATAGAAACGAACGCCGTCGCGCCTTCAGCTTTTGGCTCTGGCAGGTTATCGAACTTTTCGATCTCTGGGAAAGAGATATCCATTACTGGCTTTTCGTTAGACAGTGATGATTTAATCATCTCTGGCAAACGGTGTAATGTTTGTGGGCCAAAGATAACGTCTACGTAAGGTGCACGTTGACGAATGTGATCACCTTCTTGAGTCGCTACACAGCCACCCACACCGATCACCACACCTTCTTTTTTATCTTTAAGCGTTTTCCAACGACCAAGCTGGTGGAATACTTTTTCTTGCGCTTTTTCGCGGATAGAACAAGTATTCAATAGTAGTACGTCTGCTTCCTCAGGTACTTCAGTTAGCTCATAGCCATTTGCAGCGTTAAGCAGGTCGGCCATTTTTGATGAATCATATTCATTCATCTGACAGCCCCAAGTTTTAATTAGCAGTTTCTTACTCATTATATGTTCGCTCGATCGTTAGTTTAATTTAAGGGAGCAAATCGCCCATTATTCATCCGCTAGCCCCGTTTGTCATAATTCGGTATTCAATTTTATGACAGGCTCTAGCGGCAAGCGGCGTATTGTACTGGTTTCAAAACCGACTGACTAGTAGTCTGAACAAATCTCTTATGTAGTGGTTTTTATTATCGTTAACGCCATATGCCATAAGGGATAACCCTTTTTTCGAATAAGGTTTTTGGTTACAAGTTAGTTATGAAAAAGTACAATCAAAAACAGTCAAAGAATCAAACTGATAAGTACGAAATATGAACAGTTACGATATTGTAGTAGTCGGTGGCGGCATGGTTGGCGCAGCAACAGCAATCGGTTTTGCAAAGCAAGGTCTGAGTGTTGCGGTGATCGAAGGTTTTGCCCCACAAGCTTTTGATGAATCGCAAGCGATGGACATTCGTGTGTCAGCGATTTCTCAAGCATCGGTCGATTTGCTTGAAAATCTTGGTGCATGGCAAAGTATTGCAGCAATGCGAGTGTGTTCTTATAAACGTTTAGAGACGTGGGAGCACCCAGAGTGTCGTACTCGATTTGATGCTGCCTCACTAGACCTTCCTCGTTTGGGCTATATCGTTGAGAACAGACTCATTCAATTAGGTTTATGGTCTCAATTTGATGCCTACGACAATCTCGAACTGTTATGCCCAGAAAAGCTCGATGTGATTGAGTTTGGTGAAATCAATATCGTAAAGCTTCAATCAGGGGCTGAGTTGTCTGCGAAGTGGGTGGTTGGTGCTGATGGTGCGAATTCAGCCGTTCGCCAACAAGCTGGAATTGGCATCACGGCTTGGGATTATCGACAACACTGTATGCTTATCAATGTAGAAACAGAACAACCTCAGCAAGATATTACTTGGCAGCAATTTCTACCAAGTGGCCCTCGTTCATTTTTGCCTTTGTGTTCTCTAACCTCTGACGGTCAAGAAGTCGGGCTGGGCTCGTTAGTTTGGTATGATTCTCCACTGCGTATTAAGCAACTGTCAGCAATGGCCCCTGAAAAACTACGTAACGAAGTACTTACTCACTTTCCTAAAGAGTTAGGTGATATCAAAGTCTTGAATTCGGGTTCTTTTCCTCTGACACGACGTCATGCTCAATCATACTCGAAGAATAACTGTATTTTGGTCGGAGACTCTGCGCATACCATCAACCCTTTGGCTGGGCAGGGTGTTAACTTAGGCTTCAAAGATGTATCAGTACTGCTGGATGTCACCAAAGAAAAGGGTGAATTGAACCAGTCTGTAGCAAGACGCTACGAGGTGATGAGAAGAGGTGACAACCTAGTGATGCAAAGCGGTATGGATTTCTTCTATAAGACATTCAGCAACGACATTGGTCCACTTAAGTTTGTGCGTAATGCTGCACTCAAGCTAGCAGAGAACTCAGGGCCGATTAAAGCTCAAGTGTTGAAGTATGCCCTGGGCCTTTAATTGAGTATTACAGACACTTTATAAAGAGAAGGAGAGCGAATGCTCTCCTTTTTTGTATCAGATGACTACTATCGCTGTTGCGTCACACAAACCGGTGCATCGATCTCTAAAGAGTACCCTGTATAAACCAAAGACCCATCTTCATTATCTCGCTTGAATGAGGTGATGTTGTTGGAGTGCTGGTTGGCGGCGATAAGCCATTTCCCATCGTTCGTTATATGGAAGTCTCTTGGGAATTTGCCTTCAGTGTCGTAGCTATCAATGAAAGTCAGCCTTTGAGTCTCAGAGTCGATTTTGAAGCTACTGATTCTTGATTGGTGTCGACATGACACATAAAGGAATTGCTCATCAGGCGATAGCTTAATCGCAGCTGCGGCTTCTCCCTTCTCCATATTAGGCAATGCATCAATCTCTTCCACTACATTCCAAATGCCTAAAACCTTTTCCAAAGTCAGCAACGTTTCAGAGAGTTCACAGACCACATAGGCTCTGTCTTCAGCTTTGTTAAAGATTAAATGGCGAGGTCCATTGCCGGCGGGCACCTTAATAGACTGCATTGGCTCATCAAGGAACTCTTCTTGCTCTTCATCAAAGCAATAGAAGTTGATGCGATCGGTGCCGAGATCGACAGTCACAAACTGTGGTGAGTTTTGTAAGAACAGGCATTGATGGGCGTGTGGGCTAGTTTGTCTCTCTTTGTTTGGCCCGGAACCAACCATCTGGATTGTTTTGAGTCGTTTATCGATGCTGCCGTTGATACTTAAGCTAAAAATATCGAATGTGCCAGATGAGTATTGCGACGTGATAGCAAACTTATTGTGTGGATCTATCGCGACGTGACAAGGGTGATCTCCCGAGATGAGGCTTGTATTGTGTGTTAGCTGTGAATCAACATTAGGTATATGAATGAGCTGGGGCTGTTTTTGCTGGTCCACTTCCGATGCAGTATAGATCCCAGTCTTTGTTACAGTAATAAAAGAGGGGTTAGTACATTTGATGATCAGCTCTAGAGGTAATAGTTTTCCTGTTTCTAGATCTAACTGAGTTTGATAAACACCTTGGCTTTTACTTGGTGTATCTGTGTAGCAACCGATCGTTAAGGGGAGGGGTTTCATAGGCTAGTCATACTCAATTAGAAAATGGAGCTGACATTGTCTTATAAAATCGTATTAAAAGTGAGGTTATAGAAGAGAATACTTGGTGACTTGGCTAGCAGATTTGCATATTCCAGATAAAACAAAACCCAGCTAAAAAGCTGGGTTCTATTTAATGATGGTGCGGTCGGAGAGACTTGAACTCTCACACCTCTCGGCGCCAGAACCTAAATCTGGTGCGTCTACCAATTCCGCCACGACCGCAGCAAAGCTTTTACTCTAGCGAAGAGTATAGTTAAGAAGACTTATGGTTTGTCTAAGTAACGTTGTAATAGTGGCTGGGCTACCTGGATTCGAACCAGGGAATGCCGGCATCAAAAGCCGGTGCCTTACCGCTTGGCGATAGCCCAACAATGATATCAATTAAGATATCTCAATATGGTGCGGTCGGAGAGACTTGAACTCTCACACCTCTCGGCGCCAGAACCTAAAT
>NZ_JBFSUR010000047.1:0-32665 GCF_041467535.1 Vibrio sp. 10N.247.311.47 | reverse complement strand
CTGGAAGACATAGAAAAAGACCTTGAAAGGGATACGCTCTATATGAAAGAGAAAGACATTGAGAATGGGTTTGATGAAGACAATAACCAAATCAAGCCGCTAGCGATGACGGTGAAAACTCATCGATTAAAAGCGCTTATTGAAGCGGTGCAAGCCAATGGCCTTTATCGCGTGGAAGTGGACCATGTAGATGAGCACGAAGTGATTCATCTTTTGTTGCATCGAAAGGGATAATAAGCAGTTCAGCGTAGAATTTGGGATGCTATGACTCTTTTTTGCCTTGAGTATAACGGTGGTTGACTAAACACCCATTTTCAATCTTCACCGACAGCTTACCAACATGACAACGAACGCCATAACTGGTGTGGCTAAGTAAATCATCAAGGGATTGCGCTTCCTCGATGCGAAATTTGGGTTTCCCCATAAATCTTTTGAGATTGGCATTTATTAAGCTTGGTTTCGTGATTGGCATCATTAACAGTGGGTTTATTCGAGGGTGATGCATAATATACGGTGTCAGACTAATAAGTATCAAATCCCTGTAAAGGTGCTCGCTAAAACCTCTTCCTTATTCGCTAAAATTTTCCAATACGATGAATCCAGAAGTAATGAATGTCAGGGTATAAAGAGGAAGAGCTTGTGTCCTAGCGAGCGAAGCTACTCTGTATTAGCCGATTTTTGAAAAGGCCCTTATGAAAATCGCCTTCTTGTAAGGACTCTATGCCGTCCTACGGTCTGCGCCCTACCTGCACAGCAGAGAGCATAAGAAAATGCTTCGCGGATTTCCTTATGCTCTCCACTTTAACTAAGAGCGAAGCGTAAGAAGCAGTCGACACTGCCTTGATACATCGGAATGCATAAGAATAGTTTCACGCTTGATGTGTTTGTAATAACACAATACCAGAAACGCTAGCGGTGAACGCCAATAAGAATGATAAGAAGCCTCGATACTCACAGGGAGTGGCTTTAATTGTTCAATGTTAAAGAATGAGCCGTGCTTACTCAGTAAAGGTGACGTCAGTACTAATGATTGCCCACCGTATTTTGGGAGCAGTTCAATCAACAGTTCGAGCTCTTGGTATGTATCTCTTGTAAAAGGATAGATCGCCGTTGAAAGGTGAACATGGTATTGGTTTTTCTTTAAGGACGGGGTTATCTTGAGTAAGGTGAGTTCATTCAAAGCGATCCTTACACTGTACCCAAAACCTATCCACGCAGTGAAAAGAAGAACACATGTCGGAGGACAATAAAGATTGATCAAAAAACTAAGCTTATAGCTTTTCTAAGAAAGTACTAATACCTATAGTTTGATCATTTCTGTATTAGATTACATGAACGAAAGCTCAATATCTGACAATAAAGTTTGATCAAAAATGTGTGCCCGAATCGCTTTGTGATCACAAAGAGGACATTCATCAGTTAGATCAAAAAATCTGAACAATCCTTTTATCATTACATTCTTTTAACTCAAAGATATAACCATCAGGCTTTGCATTGACCTACTAATCGTGAATATGCAAAATGCAAGGTAAAGCTTGCCTTTGTTCGCGACTGATACCAGACCTCTACTTGCGCTAGCACAAGCTTAATTACCTCTAACGCCGCATCTGCTGGGTACTTACCCAACAACGCAACAAACGTCGAACAAGATTACGTATTCTCGCTGGAACACTTTCCCGCTTCTGCTAGTCAAAAGTGGCTATTGAGCTGTTTAGTTAGCTCAATAGCCACTTTGCGCAAAGCATCGCCACCAAACTCACGAACCGAATACTCATATTCAACCAAAGCATGGTAGAAAGCTATCTCATCAACGGAAAGCTTCAACTTATCCAGAAGTTCGGAGTCCTCTTGCATCTCTTTCGCCCACAGGCACAGTTCTTCAATGACCTAAACGGTTTCGATAATGCATTTGTGGTATTTGTTCAATGTTGTCAAAATACGGTCTGAATATTTATTCTCTTGCACAATATCGTTTTCATTCGAGCTTCGAATTCATCACGCTACAGCTTCTCAAGCAGTTCAACGACAAGGTTCTTCTCTTTCATATTCTTAAAATCTTCTAAGTGTTCTTCAGACAGCAAGCCAATATTAGGGTTATTTAAACCGACCATTGATAAAATATCATCGACGCCTTCTGCTACCACAGCATTGTCGAGGATCTGCTTCAAAGCAGTATTACGCTCTTCATCTGTACGCTTTTTATTGACATTCGAGACTTTCATGAACGCGACTTTAATCGCAGAGTAGGAAGCGATTATGTTCTTTTAATCACAAGTGTAACCCGTGGTATTATATAACAAATATGTTTTACCTAGCGCTGCCATCACATCAAGGAAACACCGTTTGCCACCTCTCACCTCTTGACCTTTGCTATCAGTAGGGGCTTTGATGTGATGGGCGCGCCTCCCTTTTAGTGTCGCTGTGCCAAACGAATAGTACAACCAGTGAGAACAGGAGTAACAAGTATGGCTAGTAAAGCTGTCGGGATCGGTCAACAATAGTTCGCGAAGCTTAACGACCAAGATTCGACAAAAATAAAGCCAGCAATTCACACAGACTGGAAAGCGTAATTAATCTGTTATGGGGTCCGGCGAGGTAGCCTTTACATTCCCATACCGATAGAGATGAGTCCCTGCCAACAAAATAACCAAACCGATTAAAACAAACACGCTAGCGTCAGGTATCGAATCTGTCGTTATCGAGATTAATGCAACAAGAACGCCTAATATTTGACACATACGCCCAAGGTTAGCACCTTGCCGAGTATCGACTTTAGCCTCTTCAGATGAGCTAATCGGTGTTTCTAGATTGGCTTTTAGCTGAGTAATTTCTTTTCCACGTTCACCAGAGGATTCCCGATAGAACCACCTAGTAGAGATAAAAAAACTACCCGTAATCACAATATGCGCGATCAATGTCATCGAAACAAGTAAGTCAACCGACTCACGACTAGTGAAGCTAGCAGCATCGAACCAAGGCAATAACCAATCCACATTAAATACAAACTGCATGAAGAACGACACCGACAACCCGACAGCAATCGTTGCCCAACCAGACTAGTCTGGCGTTTTTAACGTCACAAGTGCTAGCAAAGATGGGATTGCCAATGGGGTTTGCAATAACGCGCCAAATAGCATCATGATATCAAAGAAACTGTATTCCTTGATTGAAGCAAACAGCAAAGCAGCCAAGATACAAAGCAGGCCATTCACCACGGTGGCAACCTTTCCAACGACTAATTGTTTTTGTTCCGTTGCTTTGGGGTTGAACACCGACTGATAAACATTTCGAACAAAAATTCCGGCATTGCGATTCAAGGCGGTCGTCATAGGTGCGATAGTAGCGGCAAGCATTGCCGCAAGCACCAAACCTAACATTCCCGCTGGCAGGTAATGATCAATGTAGTAAACATAAGCGGCGTTATTGGCACTCTCTGCAAGCTTTGGTTAATACGCCATAAGATCCACGCCCATCGCCGCAGTCACCCATGGAGGGACAAACCACATGACAGGACCAAAAATAAATAGGATACCAGCGAACAGGGCTGCTTTTTTGCTTCTCTTTCGTTCGTTGTCACCAAAAATCGATAGCAAGAAAGCGCATTATTCGCGCTGATAGTTTGCTTGAGTAGCATCATCACAACCCAAAGCCAAAACACTTGCCAATAATTAATGTCTGCTCCCATATAACTATCATTAGGGTAGCTGTTTATTAATGACGCCGGACCACCGACTTCCAGCATTGCAAATACTCCGACCGACATGGTAATCGCAACCAACAAAATGAGCTGAATAACATTGGTTGCGGACACCGTCCATGAGCCGCCACTCGCGGCAATGAAGGTCACCAATAGACCAACACCAACAATCGTAACCACAAGATCAATGTTAAAAACCGCGGCCGCGAAGAGAGCTAAACCGTTTAACCAGATCGCCGCGGACATAATAGTCAAAGGGAAAGAGAGCCAGGTATAAACTTGCTCAGATGCACGTCCGAACCGAACCTTGATAGCTTCCATAGCCGTCTCAACGCGCATCTTGCGATAACGGGTAGCAAAATAGCCAGCCGCGACGAAAAAGCCCAAGGCATTACCCCAAAAAATGAACAATACTGTCAGCCCATCCTCATAGGCCTTGGCTGCAGCCCCGTAAAGGTCCACGCGGAAAACTGTGTCATGAAAGCAGTAGCGCCCGCCATCCACCACATCATTGCTCCACCACCGCGGATGAAGCTCGAACTATCCGTGGCAAAACGCTTGAACACTAAAGCGGCGAACAATACGAAAGCAAAGTAACCGACAATAATAACAGTATCAATGAGTTCCATATCATTCCTTATGCATCACAGATTATTCATTCGCTGCGATTCGTCCTATTGGTTTCGCCGTCCATACGGAACTCAATGACCACAACAATAAAACTCGATCTAAATCACATTTAATGGTTAAAAGTAGAAATATCACTACCTCGCATTCAAGTTACGCTGATAAATTATATTTTACCTGAAACATCGTTTCAAATAAAATATAACTTCTGATTACTTCTTGAAGGGCTCGGATGATGGTAAAACCATGCTAAACACGACATCCTTTAGTCAACATCGACGCTCTAACGTTTATCAACACAATAAACACAGAAAGAAACAATCAGTTAGACATTTAAAATTAGATGCTTACCAAACGTTTTTAACTCAGTAAACACTGGTAAAACGGGTGACTCTCAAGCTGGATATTTGACTATGAGCCAATACAAAATAGCGATCATCGGCGAATGCATGGTGGAGCTACAACGCAAAGAAGAACTACTAAAGCAAAGTTTCGGTGGTGATACACTAAACACCGCGCTGTATCTTTCTCGTTTGACGAAAAATTACAACATTTCAGTGAGCTACATTACCGCATTAGGTAATGACCCTTTCTCTGCTGAAATGCTAAAAGCGTGGTCTGAAGAGGGCATTGATACCGATCAGGTACTGCGTCTAGACGACAAAATGCCGGGCCTTTACCACATCGAAACAGATGAAACCGGTGAACGTACCTTCTTCTACTGGCGTAGCGACGCAGCAGCTAAATTTGTGTTTGACCAACCAGAAAGCCAATCCCTAGTGGATTCATTGATGGATTACGATGCGGTTTACTTAAGCGGCATTACCTTGGCTATTTTGACTGACTCGGGACGTGACACCCTGTTTAGTTTCCTAGAAAAATTCAAAGCAAAAGGCGGAAGCGTTTTCTTTGACAACAACTATCGTCCAAAACTATGGCCAAACCGAGAGACCGCTCAGCGCACCTACCTTGCGATGCTCAGATTCACCGACACCGCACTTCTTACCTTCGAAGATGACCAAGACTTATTTGGCGACACATGCTTAGAAGAGTGCATTGAGCGTACTCAACAAGCTGGCGTAACCGAAGTTGCCATCAAGCGCGGCGCAAAAGAGTGTCTCGTGCTCAGCGAAGGTCGCGCAGAGTATGTCGCGCCAAAGCCAATAAATTCTGTGATTGATACCACAGCCGCAGGTGACTCATTCAGCGCCGGTTATCTTGCGAAACGCCTAACAGGTGGTGACGCGTTTAACTCAGCAGCCATGGGACACAAAGTCGCAGGCACAGTGATTCAATATCGCGGTGCGATCATTCCTAAAACAGCAACGCCAACTCTTGATTAGTAGGACAAAGACAAATGACAACCCTAAACGAACAGCTAGCAAACCTTAAAGTAATCCCTGTAATTGCCATCAACAAAGTTGAAGATGCAATTCCTCTAGGTAAAGCACTCGTAGACAACGGCATGTCTTGCGCAGAAATCACCTTCCGCACCGAGTGTGCAGCAGACGCGATTGCAGTAATGCGTCAAGCCTACCCAGAGATGCTGATTGGTGCAGGTACCGTTCTGACTAACGAGCAAGTTGATCAAGCGATTGAAGCGGGTGTTGATTTTATCGTAAGCCCTGGTTTCAACCCACGCACAGTTCAATACTGCATCGACAAAAACGTACCAATCGTACCGGGTGTTAACAACCCAAGCCTTGTTGAGCAAGCAATGGAAATGGGTCTACGTACATTGAAGTTCTTCCCTGCAGAGCCATCTGGTGGTGTGGATATGCTAAAAGCACTAACCGCTGTTTACCCAGTGAAGTTCATGCCAACAGGTGGTGTCAGCCTCAAGAATGTTGATGACTACCTATCTATCAAATCGGTATTGGCGTGTGGCGGTACTTGGATGGTTCCAACCAACCTTATCGACGAAGGTCGCTGGGATGAGCTTGGCCAACTGGTTAAAGACGCAGTTGCGCACGTTAACTAATTCGGTCTTCAATTAACGAAAATCAGCCCCACGAGCTTCGGCCGTGGGGCTGAATGCTTTTACAAGAACAAAAAAAACGATTCTAGGACGAAAAGAAAACGAGTGTTGCGGTGATAAGATGCCGCTAGATCTGTTGATTGCTGTAAACAAAAAAAAGCCAGTGATTACACTGGCTGGAGAAATCCCGATATGGATATCAAAACAACAATTAAAATGGCCACCAAAAGGTGCAACACTTGATTTAAAGCAACCTCAGAGACAAGGATTCAGGAGTTCTGAGGCTGCTTCAAGTCAAATCAAATTAGTCAATCAAAGTACGAACGTATTCCGCAATTTCAGTGACTTGGCAGTTAGCAAAGAAACACTCTTGGAATTGAGCGCTGCCAACAGCTTGTTTAACTAGGTCTTGGTTAATCGCTTTTAGTGATGCTACAACGTCCTTGCAAACAGCAGCCTTAACATCATTAAGAATCGCTGCGTTTTGCTGCTGAGGTACAACTCGTTCTACAGGGTAGCCTTCGCCACGAGCACCAGTAAATGCTTTTTCGAAGATATAACGAACATTCAGCTCTCCAGCCCAACCAAAGCCTTTCGCAAACGCCAATGAAATAGCATTACCATTGTTAATTTGGTTGAAAAGGAATGCATCTGATGGCTCTAAGCAGTAACCACATACCACACCTGGGTGAAGGTTGCTTGCCACCAACGCACCTTGGCCTGTGCCACAGCCAGTCACGATAAAGTCTACTGCTTTTGAGTTCAGTAGGATGCTCGCCATGATACCTAGGTGAATGTAAGTTAGGTGGTGGTCGTTTTCATCTGTCATACCGACATTGAATACGTCGTGGCCTAAATTACCTGCCACAAGGTTTAGTTCAGAAGCAACCATCGCATTTTTTGGTGCTTGGCTGTTTTCCATCATTAGTGCAATTTTCATAGTAGTTCCCCGACGAGAAAGCTCGTCATTAGTTTAATCTTAAACAAAATCTTTGCGCATTGGTGTGAACGTATCGATTAGCGTACCAGCCTCAACACACACACAACCGTGTTCAATATCTGGCTGCTTATACATGGTGTCACCGGCCTTAACGATGTGCTTTTCCTCGCCAATCGTGAATTCAAAAACGCCAGACAGCACATAAGTAAGCTGCTCATGTGGGTGCGAATGCATAGCACCAACCGCACCTTTTTCAAAATGGACTTCAACCGACATCATGTTGTCGTTGTGTGCAAGCACCTTTCGGCTGACACCGTCACCTAAGTCTTCTAACTGCACATTTTTATTGAATACGAACATGTGTAAAAACCTATTATGTTTGTGATTCGCTAGACACCAAATAACTTGATTTGCGTAATCGATAAATGGTTACTAGGTTCGTCACTATAAGCGTCGCTTCAAGTAAGGTGCCACCTATTGAACCAACCAATATATTGTTGATTAGCCAACATGTCGCACCAAGCAAAAAGCCAATACGCATTGCCACGCCGCTGAGAACAAACATTGAGAACGTCCCGATCACCGTGCCAAAAATTGACCAAAGCTGCCCTATACCATCAGCAACCCAAAACCCAAAACCACCTGCAACAACAATGAACAATACTGCTACAAGCTTGGACCGTGTATGTATCGATACCAACGTTCTTGCTGCCGACAGTCCGGCTGCCGCGGCAGATACGGTTGAACCTAGTAGTAAATAGTGGAAAAGATGATTGATATTAAAGACAAACATTAAAATTTTGAGCTGCCTGTCGTCTTTTTGGTAAAAGGTAGAAATTCCTAAACCAAAACTCAAAAAACCTAATACCTGTCCGACAGAAAATAGATCCATCACCTTCTCTTAAGCCTGTTAGCGAGACAACCAACCACCGTCAACGGCAATAGTGTAACCATTGATATAGTCAGATGCTTTCGATGCCAAGAATACACATGGCCCCGCTAGATCTTCCGGAGTGCCCCAACGGTCAGCTGGAATACGTTCTAAAATTTCAGCATTACGCTGCTCATCAGCGCGAAGTGCTACTGTGTTATTCGTTGCCATGTAGCCCGGCGCAATAGCATTAACATTAATGCCTTCTTTTGCCCATTCGTTAGCCATTAATCGAGTCACACCCATCACTCCACTCTTTGAAGCGGTGTAAGATGGTACTCGAATACCACCTTGGAATGACAACATTGACGCGACGTTAATGATTTTGCCGCCTTGGCCTTGCGCGATAAACTGTTTCGCTACCGCTTGTGACATAAAGAACACCGACTTTATGTTGATATTCATCACGTCATCCCAATCTTGCTCAGAGAAATCAATGGCGTCGTTACGACGGATGATGCCTGCATTGTTTACCAAGATATCAATTCGACCTAACTCCGTAACTGCACGATCGACGATGCTTGGAATATCATCTAACTTCATTAAGTTAGCGCGAATATCAATAAACTTGCGACCTGTCTCTTCGATCATCGCAATCGTCTCTGACGGTTCAACAATGTTCACGCCAACAATGTCACAACCTGCTTTAGCAAGCCCGATAGCCATTCCTTGCCCAAGACCGGTATCACAACCAGTTACCACTGCTACCTTGCCTTCAAGGCTAAACGAATCAAGAATCATAATCTGTACCTTTGTAGTGAATGTGTGGTGAACAAAAAAAGGCCGGTGTTCACTCTGTTGAAACTTACATTACACAAAAAGTGATACGACCGAAAGTTATTTTTGAAATTGCGTTTTAATTTTTAAGGTTAACTGCAACTAACGTGATTGACATCTCAGTTATTGGTTTTAAATTAATGAAATGGCTTTTCGAAACTACTGACTCGCTCGAACATGTCAGGTATAATCAGGTACTATCGAAAATGACTCAGAGCGTGAAATGGAAAAATCAACTCAACCGGAAGCTGTATCGTCAGTATTAAAAGTATTTAACATCCTCTCAGCACTGGCTAACCAAAAAGAGATTGGTGTATCCGAGCTATCTCAACGCTTGATGATGTCAAAGGCGACAACCTATCGCTTTTTACAAACCATGAAGACACTCGGGTTTGTTGAGCAGGAAGGGGAAGCAGATAAATACTCACTGACATTAAAATTGTTTGAGTTAGGTTCAAAAGCTCTAGAGCATGTCGACCTCATTAATCTTGCTAATACTGAGATGGCGAAAATCTCCAAGATCATCAATGAAACTGTTCACTTGGGCTCCATTGACGAAGACTCCATCATCTACCTACACAAGATAGACTCCAGTTATCATCTACGTATGCACTCACGCATCGGTCGCCGCAACCCGCTCTACAGCACAGCTATTGGTAAGGTGTTGATGTCTCATATGGATGAGCAAGAAGTACGAGCTCTCTTGGCTGATGTTAAGTTTAAAAAACACACGCAATATACGCATGAAAACGCAGACCAACTGCTTGAAGAGTTGAACCTTGTTCGTGAGCAGCATTTTGGTGAAGACAACGAAGAACAAGAGCCAGGATTGCGTTGCATTGCAGTACCGGTTTACGACCGATTTGGTGACCCTATTGCGGCTATCTCTGTTTCGTTTCCTACTATTCGATTCGAAGAAAACCGCAAACAAGAGTACATTGCCCAGCTCCACTCGGCTGGCCGCAATGTTTCTGAGCACTTGGGCTATCACAATTACCCTGTCTGACATTAATACAGTTAAAAAAGCAGCATTCGTGCTGCTTTTTTTGCCGCCAACCAATTTATTGAAACGCCATTTCATTTAAGGGATTTACATGGGTACTTCAGCTTCAAATAACATTTTCGACTTTTTGATTCACCTTGACCCTTTCGACCTTCTGCCAAAACAAGTGGTTGAATCACTAGCAGGCTCAGTCACAGTCAAATACCTAGCCAAGGGAGAGATTATTGAGTTTCACTCGATGTGCGAGAAACGGTACCTCTATGTGATTCGAAAAGGCGCAATAGAGCAGCGTACCCAAATCAATAAACTCCGAGCCCGTCTCGGTGAAGAGGATCAGTTTGGGTTTACTTTCCTTGAGCCCCTTAATGAAGCAGAAGATGGCTACCGAGCGGAAGCTATTGAAGACTCGCTCCTTTATCTAATACCACATGCAAACATTCAAGAGACGTGCAAACAACATCCCGAGTTTAAAGACTACTTTGCCGCTACGGCAAAAACACGTTTGCACTCCGCCATACGCTCTATCGTCAACAAAGAAGAGAAAAGCTTGTTCTTTCGTACGGTGGGAGAAGTCGCCAGCGAAAATATCACAGTATCAAGTTACGACGACTCGATCATGGATGTCGCCAAGGCCATGTGTGGTAAGCGTCGCAGCTCATGCGCCGTGGTACTAAAAGAACATGAAATTGTCGGCTTGGTCACCGACCGTGATATGACCCAACATGTTGTCGCTCAGGGCGTCGATACCCAGCGACCTATTTATGAAGTCATGACACGCAACCCCATTTTGATCAATAGCGAAGCCAAAGTGATTCAAGCGATTTCACTCATGTTGCAGTATAATATTCGATGCCTGCCTGTCATCGCCAATAACGAAGTAAAAGGCTTATTGACGACTACACATCTGGTTCATAACCATCGAACACAATCGCTCTTTCTCATTGAAAAAATCAAGTACGCCAACTCGATCAATGCGCTTGCGAATCTACGAGATGAAAAAGAAACCATTTTCCAAGCCTTGGTCGAAAGTGGTGTGAGCGCCGAAATTCATGGTCAGGTGATGTCGATGATCATGGATGCGTTCAATAGACGAATAATCCAACTAACCGAAGAAGTGCTCGGTCCACCACCTTGTGAATACGCTTGGATGGTTGCTGGGTCTCATGCAAGAAACGAAGTACACATGCTCTCTGATCAAGACAATGCTCTCGTACTCGCAGAAGATGCAACCGAGGACGACCGATTCTACTTCGCTTACTTTGCAATGCGAGTGTGTAATGGATTAGCCGCAGTGGGCTATCCCCTTTGTGATGGCAAGTACATGGCAGCCACAGCCAAATGGAATCAGAATGTAGGTCGCTGGAAAGAGTACTATACAAAATGGGGAGCTAGCCCAGAATACAATAAACTGCTCAACATCAGTGTCTTCATGGAAATACGCTGCGTGTACGGGAACGCGGAACTTGTCGATACGCTTCAAAACCACCTACACCAGACCATTAATGCAAACCCTCGCTTTATCCCAGCACTAACACGCGATGCCATCGAAACATCACCGCCACTTGGTATTTTCAATAGTCTGGTACTAGAAAAAAGTGGTGATAACACCAAGTCACTCAATATCAAAAAATTTGCGCTGAATCTCATCATTGATCTTGCTCGAATATACAGCCTTGCCGCTGGAGGGTCGCTAACAGGGACTGAAGAGCGGTTTCGATATGCAGTTGAGCAAGGTACCTTGTCTCAAAACAGTTGCGACAACATTATCGGCGCGTACCGTTTTCTAACTCAAGTTCGTTTTAGGCACCAGCTCAACGCACAGCTTCGTGGTGATACTCCGGATAACCACATCCGCCCTGACGAATTCAGCAGTTTTGAACGCAAGCACCTAAAAGAGGCGTTCAAGATAATCAGCGAACTGCAGGATGTCGCTAAACTCAAATTTGTAGGCGGGTTCTAACATGCTGGCCAAAGCCCTACAAAAGCTATTCTCTAAAGGCGACAATATTGAAGCTTTGCACCAATCCATGCAGGCTAAACGCTGGTCTTCTCATGCCCTCGAGCATTACTTTGCCCACCCGCTCCCTAATGAAGATCGCCCGTTGTCTGAACAACAATTTGTCGCACTCGATTTTGAAACGACAGGATTAAATCCAGACACTGATAGGATCCTCTCTATTGGAACGGTTGAGTTAAACTATGAAGAGATTGACTTAACCAGTGTTAGCGAAGTGATTTTGCGCCACGACGTTGTTGTGCGACCAGAGAGCGCTATCATTCATGAAATTATGCCCATTCAAGTTCAAAAACAGGGGGTGGAGCCCGAGCCAGCACTCGATCAATTAATCGAACATTGTGCAGGCAAAACTATCATTGCCCACAGTGCGGGTATTGAGTATGGCTTTTTATCGTCGTATCTCAAAAGGCGCTATCAATTGGAAAAGCTGCCTTGTTACATGATAGACACCTTGTTGCTTGAGAAGCGATTTAGCTATTTAGGAAAAAATCGTGGCCATGCTAGCTTCCAACTCGATGATCTACGCCAACACTATAATTTGCCCCATTATCAGGCCCACTCCGCAGCCAGTGATGCATTAGGTTGTGCGGAGCTATTATTAGCTCAAGTAAAGAGACTAAGACTCTGTCATCGCCCGCTCAGTGAAGTGATATGCAGACCACCCTATTAAACGTGACAACTCATGCTTAACCTGCCACTAGCTCTTGTTTTTCAAAACCATGGCTATTGGATTGCAGATCGTCCGATAGCCGTTTTAGCTCACTTGAATTCAATGAAAACTGCTCAATTCGCTTCAAATTTGCCTCTTGAACTTTGAGCAGTTTCTCAATGGATAAATAAACCTGCTCAGAAATAGCCAACTCATTTTTTGTCGACTGTTTTAACTCCGCAACGATATTCTGTACATCACTCGCACCTTGCTTTACTTGACTAAAAATAACACCGACCTGTTCAGACTTCATTTCGCTTTGCGAGATTTGTTCAAGCAGCTTTTTCAAGTCCGTGGAAACATGTTCAGACTCCGACAGTATGTGTTCACTTATTTTAGATATTTCCACAGTCGCATCCGATGTTCTGGCTGCAAGACTTCGAACCTCATCAGCTACCACAGCAAAACCACGCCCTTGTTCGCCAGCTCTAGCTGCTTCAATCGCAGCGTTGAGCGCTAGCAAATTTGTCTGCTCAGCGATGCCTTGGATCACCTCAACAACCCCTGATATCTGTTCATGCTTTGCGGCTAATAGGCCAAAACTTTTCAGTGAACCATCAAGGTTTGAGCGAATATCCTCCACTGAACACTCCATAGATTGAATCGCGTCTGCCCCTTGCTCAGGCAAAGACTGCGATTGCAAGCTATTCCAATGTGCCTTATCAATTCCAATGTTGATTTCTTCAATGCTGAGCTCGAGCGCCTTCATGGAATCAAGTGTGTCATCTGAAATCGAGCGAATTTGACCTAAGCTTTCCGTCGTCGCCGCGACATTACGATCTAGGCTATCGGTAGACTGATTGATCATCCCCGAAACTGAGCCGATCTTATCAACAAACTGCTTGAGTGACGCTTGCATCTGACTAACGGACTCTAAAATGCTTCTTTGCGGTACAGACTGCCTCACAGGCTGAGATAAGTGTCCATCGGCAATCCGCTTGGTTAATGAAACGACCACATTGGGTTCCCCGCCTACAGAACGGTAGATACTGCGCGCAATGAGGCCGCTTATCAATAATATCACCACTAAAATACCGCAGCTGTAGATCAAAAGGCGTGTCACAAGCTGCTGATAACTTTCTTCAACATCGTCCATATATATCCCAAGCCCCATCACCCATTTCAGCTCTGGGATCATAGTAATCGCGCTCACCTTGGTCACCTTTTCCGACGAGTTTGGTTTGCTCACCTCGCCGACAACATAGTTGAACTCCTTGTCCTTCAGCAAGTTTACATGCCGAGCATAAGAGCTTTGGAAGATCCCCAGTTTTTCGCTATGCACATGCACGCGAGCGATAGCATTGTGGTCATTCGCCCAAATGTAAGCATTACCCAAACGATAAGTAGACAGCGCAGCAATGACGCGTTGCTCAGCTTCTTCCGGGGAGCGACTTTGCATAATGGCATCCGATGCTTGTTTCTTTGCAAACGAAAGTAGCGATGCCACCTCATGCTTTTTGGTTTCGACCAAAGATGTTTTTATTGAATCCAAGCTTACAAACACAATCAACGCGATACCCAACATCGCTGTAATCAGCA
Source organism: Vibrio sp. 10N.247.311.47 (assembly GCF_041467535.1). Lineage (NCBI taxonomy): Bacteria > Pseudomonadati > Pseudomonadota > Gammaproteobacteria > Vibrionales > Vibrionaceae > Vibrio > Vibrio sp. 10N.247.311.47. The sequence continues at coordinate 18,447 of NZ_JBFSUR010000047.1, read as the reverse complement.
GCAATGCGCCCTTTTTTATCAATGTCATAATCCCTCACAATAAAAAATGACCACACTAACAATCTAGCGTGGCCATATCCGGTCAATCAGTTACAACAAACGCTTAGAAGCTATAGGTAATACCGATACGGCTTCGAAGCTGACGATCGCTTGAAGTGCTCGATACCGAAACATTGGCAAATTCCACATAAGGACGCCAACTCCAGTCCTCTCCTTTGTAGCCTAGTTTGAACAACGCATCCCAGTTGGTATCATCATTATCGAAGAACACTTGGTCATCCAAACCTTTCTCATAGTTCGCCTCTAACCCAAACTGAAAACCATTGTATTTGTAATCAAGGTTAGCCGTGACTTTACTCTTCTGCTCGGCAGAGCGATCATCAGAGAAGTTACGGAACTCATGGCGATAGCGGAGCTTAGTGACAAGCCCCGAATCAAAGGAGTACTGAGCACGGAGTTGAGGCTTGTAGGTTACGTGACCAGGAAAGAAGGTTACCGGCATACCAGGAATAAGCATCCAATTATCATCAATTTTATATTTATAGCCGAAGTCAAATTCGTTGCCTTTCGATTGCCACTCCGAAAACGGTTTACCTTTTTGCATTGCTTCAACACCAAAGTACATATTTCCAACGCCAGCACCAAGCTTTACGCGGCTAGCGTAAGTTTCACTTTCGTGTTTATATTCTTGACGAAAATCGAGAGATACCGCAGAAACAGAGGCACTAGCAACCAATGCCACAACCGCAGTTGCAGCTAATTTATAGACTTTAGACACTGTATAATTCCTTTTATTTAAATAATAGATTTGCTACTTTTTTACTATTTGATTTTTCTTTACTTAGCTCAGAAACCACATCAATAAATAACGGCTCACCATATGCTTTTTGCGCATAAAGTAAATTTACAAAAGCTTTAGAACCATCAAAGTCTTTTAATTCTTTGTATTGCCATTTATCAGGATGATTGGCATGTTTAGCAATATATTGATAGCCTTTTGCTAAAGAGTGCTTATCAACTTCATAATTCCAAACGTCGATGCCAAGCTTGTCTCCAAAATGACCAAGATGACTGTAGGCTTCTAGATTGAAGTTTGAATAATGCCAAGGACGAGTGCGTTCTAGCTCTCCATGCTGACGACCATTCATATCAAACTGACTACCAATTCGGCGCATTTGAGTGATTCTCAGGCGCTGCTTTGCAATATCTTCTTGGCCGACAAAAATGGCAAAAGCAGCCACTTGTGCGTCATACCACGTACCATGATTGTTGTGCCAATTGTCTTCTTCAAAACCATGATTACTGGTTAGAAGCCATTGGTTAAAGTCACTAAACCACGTAACCATGACCTGATAATCTTGTGGATCAAGTTGCTGTTTTAAAATGTTAATACTGTCTAAAACTGGTATTAGCAAGCGACTATCAATAATGCCAATACCACGTCCATCAACAATTCCAGGGATCGCTTGAGCATGATTGAGGTTAGGGTTCATTCGTGTGCTTGGATCGACAAACCAGGCATTAAGCTGAGCTTTCGCTTTATCTGCATAGGCTTGATTGTCGGTGAAATAATAAGCAAGGCTCAAGTCTGTCACGTCTTTAGCAAAACGGATAAAGCGCTGTTTGTCCGTTGCCGCACTTTTGGTAGCCATATTATATTCACCGTCACGGCGCACATAAGGTAAGCCATCTTTGGTGTCAGGATTCGGCCACCAATAAGGCCCAAAGCTGAAATAGTCATGCTTGTCACCACTCGCTGGTAATAACGTTTTATTGGTCACTGGGTCTATGGATACTTCCAGTGCTTTTTCAGCCTTTGCCACTAACTCGTCAATAGAGTCTTGTTTCACCGTTAGGTGTTGCTTGTTATATTCAAGATCGGCCTCATTATATGAAATGAAGTCGATATCACCCGCTATTGCCCCCCAAGAAAGAACCAGAGAAATAGCTATCACACTTTTCCTAAAAACCATAAAACCTCCTTAGTAAAATCACATTAATATTAATTGAAATATCGGTTTAAAAAATAGATCAAGATCATTTAATTAAATCAATGCTCTATAATTTGTAGTAATTGTGAGCTTGAACAAAATTACATAGTTAGAGGTTTTAGTGTTTCATTAAATATAAAAAGGAGCTCATAAAGAGCTCCTTTTTGTATTATTGAAGACTATGTAACTTAGTACGTTCTAAACTTAACGTACTGACAATTGTTGTTTTCTTTTATTTGAACCAGTTTACCTGTTAGAGTATTACTGCTCACATAGTTTGATGTCACGTTAACTGAGCCGCTACCATCAACGCTGGATAACGTCCCCCTGAAATCACAACTATTATTTTCATCACTGTCCCACAATTGCACTGTCTTCCCTGCGAGATCTCTATCAATCGCTACACAGCTTGCTTGGGATAAGTCCAACTCCATTTTCTGCCCCCAACTATATTGGGTGATGACATCACACCCTTCAGACACAGGTGGATCGACTGGATCAACAGGCTCCTCTGGATCGACCCCCTCCGGAGGCCAAGAACCTCCAGCCACACTGACACCAGAAGTTGGTATCTGCTGATGAACGCCCTCTGCCAACGCTTGATTCCAAGTCGCTATTGGCTCTTCATTAATATTGAGATGTTTGTACTGGCTGCCATCCCAATTGAGCGCGTACTCGACATCAGGTTCATCGTATAGCCCCCATCGAGTAATACTGTCACCCGAACTCTTTGCTTTCTCTAGTGTATTGTTGGTTAGGACATTATTAGGCCCTGTCGGTCCTGACCACTTACTGGCGTGGTCGCCGGAGCCAACCCAAATCGGTTGCCACGTTGACCCCGATTCTGGCGCCCCATTAGACCAACTGCGATGCTCGTACGGCACGGCGATATGATTTAAGCGAACCAAATTATTTCGCTCCCAGCCACCGTGGAAGTTCATATCAACATTCAGTGTATTGTGCTCGACGATATTTCCAGTCGCTGACCACTGGAGAGCGAGGTGTCGAATGTTACGAATATCGTTATTGTGGATCCAGCTGTTGTATAACTTAGAGCCACGAACGTACCCATTACCGCCAGCCCCTTTATTCCACGAGCCGTCGATCGTGTTGTTGGAGATGGTGACTGCTTTGGCGAACTCACTGACAATAGGATGTGAACCGATCATGTCGATACGGACATTATCAACCCAGCCGTTATACGCCCACTTGAGAATGATGCCGTGAATCGCATCTTGTGCACATACGTTCTCATATCGATACAAGACGCCATTAGGGTTGCTCACCGAAAACTGGTTGCGATTGTAGCCCTCACAATGGCTACCTTTCGTGTCCATGGTTAGAAAGAAGTCTTGCAGACCAAAGTTTTCTACCGCACTGACTGGCATGACACGGCTGTTGTAACCACTCTCATTGTTTAGCGGGATATCAAACTCTAGACCGCTATCAAGGGTGACCGAATTGTTGCCACTGTTTACCGCTGTCACTTTAAAAATCTGTGTGCGCATGTGACCGGTTTTTATGTGACTACCACTTCTTCTCGATTCTGGCACTTGCCCTTTATCCAAAAACGCTTTGTCGTTGGCGGCACCGACATAAATAAGTTCGCCCTGGCTAAACTCAACGGCTTTTCCTGATTCTAGTACAATGGTGCTGTCACCCATTTTTGCAGGTTGTGCAAACTCAATGCTGTGTTTCCAGTGGAAGTTGACGCTCCCCTCGTAAGCGGGTTCCTTGACATGCTTCTCTCGAGTTTCGACACGAAATACGCCAAAACCAGGCCAGTATTTCTTATCAAAATCAGGAGCATTACTGGCATCCACACCATAAGGTGACCAAGACTTAACGACAATTTGAGTACCCGTGGCTGGATCGCTTCCCGCCCCTTTGATAACCACCCCTGACTTGTCAATATGGATTTCATCACTCAGGTTAATAGTGCCCTGTGGCAGTATTATCACCGTATTCTTACTCGTAGATGCGGTAACCTCATTGTCAATAATGGCTTGCAGTGCAGCAGAATCATCGATGCCATCGTCGACGATAACACCGTGATCAACTGCGTAGATAGTATTTTGAAATGTCGTAGGTAACGTTGCGCCTTGTTTATAACCTGGAGCTGAAATGCCAGATGCGCTATATAGGGTTAGAGGTATAAGTATGCCGAGTGTGTTCACGTTCATTTTCACGTTTAGATCTCCCTTCCGCGTTTATTATGTACTTCTTTTAGTTACTGGTTAAAAAAAAGGAGCTACTGTGAACTACGTAGCTCCTCAAGGGGGTTAATTAGAATTATGTGGCGCTACTAGTCGTAAGCTTATCGGCTTGTTTTGCACTCTTCAGAAGCAAACTTCCAACCGTCACAATGACCGCTCCACAGAAGACAAAGGCCATTCGTCCCCAGAATGGGTTCGGGATGAGTACCATTAGCGTCACTAGAACACCAAATACAAGAATCAATTTGCCTAGCATGTTGCGTTGTTGACGATCCAGCTCATCTTGACCTGCTTCTTCTACTACTGGAGTAGCAACATCGCTCCAGAACTCAGTCAGTTCAGATTCACGTTCACCAACTGGCTCTTTGTAGAACTTAGTGGTTAGGCAGAAGAAACCACCCGTGATGAACAAGTGACCCATGATACCGAGTAGGACTTTTAGGTCTTTCGCTTCACGGCCTGTAAATGGCATGTCTAAATTCAGCCAGTTTGCTACAACATCGGCAGTAATCACGAAACTAACAAGGTAAGAGACAATAATACCGACAGCCAATGTTGCCCATGCCGCCCAATCTGGCGTCTTCTTGATGAAGATACCGAAGAATAGTGGTACCAATATTGGCATCTGCAGTAGCGTACTGACGTACATCATCGCATCGAACAAGCTCAATCCACGAAGAGAGTTAATGAATAGGGCAACTGCGATAATCAGAGCACCAAACACCATAGTAACCACTTGGCTTACACGCATTAGTTTCTTGTCGTCAGCCTTTTTATCAATGATTGGTGCATAGAAGTTACGAACAAAGATACCGGAGTTACGGTTAAGGCCAGAGTCCATTGAAGACATGGTCGCGGCAAATACCGCAGACATAAGTAGGCCAACCATACCAACAGGCATCGCATTCTCAACGAATACCAAGTAAACCGCATCCGCTGCTTTTTTACCTAGCTGTGCTGCGTGCACTGTGGCTGCATCTGGGTAGATCACTGCCGACACCCAAGGAGGCAAGAACCAAATAGCAGGACCAATCAGCATAAGAACAAACGCAAGTAGCGCGGCTTTACGAGCATTGGTCGAATCTTTAGCTGTTAAGAATCGATAAGAGTCCTGCATGTTGTTAATGTTTTGAAGCTGCTTCACGAACATGAAGATGAACCATGCCACGAACAGCAGCGGATAGTTCATATTTGAACCCATTATCGAATCCGCAGGGAACTGTTCAATTAGGTTCGTAGGACCACCTATCTTAATTAGAGCGGCAACAGCACACACCACGGTCACGGCCATAATGACCACCATCTGAACAAAGTCGGATGCTACAACACCCCACGCGCCGCCGATAACAGAAATAAACAGGACGATTAGACCTGTAACAACGATTGTTGTCTCAATATCTACTTTAAATACCGCACTGACAAACAGTGCCAAACCATTTAGCCAAATACCGGTATAAACGATGCTGGTTGGCATGGTCGCCCAAGTAAATACTTGCTCATTTGTAGCACCAAAACGACGACGAACGCCTTCAATCGGTGTTACGACTCGCATTTGGCGAAAACGGTATGAAAAGAATAACCAAGAAAGTAAAAAGCCAAATGCGTTGGCCATAAATACGACCATAATGGGAAAACCATCGGTAAAGGCTTTACCTGCCGCTCCCGTAAAGGTCCAAGCACTAAATTGCGTCATAAAGGCAGTTGAGCCGACCATCCACCAGAGCATTTTACCGCCCCCGCGAAAGTAGTCACTGGTAGAACTACCTGCGAAACGTTTAAAGATGACGCCTATCGCTATCATAAAGATAAAGTAAACGCCCACGACGAGCATATCGACATTCATTCTGAACTCCTTTTACATTGTATTTATTTTCAGACTAATTATTAAAACTGCGTTTCATTATTAAGCAAATGACGTTTTTATAAAGACCAAGCAGGTTATTATGTGAGCTATGTAACTAATTATTTCTAACGGTGTGATTTTGTGTTGTTGAGATCAAAGAATGCGTAAAAGGCACAAGCAACGTTGCTGATATGGTTGTAGGTAACTCAATTATTAACCCATGACTCACCCTTTATTGTATATATCACCAAGTAAGGTAAGGCACAGTGTGCGTTTACTATTGGATGAGTAGCGAGCCAACTCTGACTTAATAAGCACATAAGCGTAGACAAGATAGGGGCTGAAAAACCTAATAAGAAAAACTCACAGCTAACATAAAAAAATGAAAAATCGTTTCATTCATCACAAAAGCCCACAGTTCGTTGGTAATTGCGGCGCTGCAAATGCAATAATGAACCATCGTTTTAATTTTTAACTAATCATTTTTTCATTTTAGAGGTAAGTTTTATGAATATTGACATTGTTGTTGTCGGTGTCTACTTCGTCTTCATGATCGCTGTAGGTATCATATTCAAGCGTCTATCAGGCAGCTCGACCAGTGACTACTTTCGCGGGGGCGGTAAAATGCTCTGGTGGATGGTCGGCTCAACTGCCTTTATGACTCAGTTCAGCGCTTGGACGTTCACCGGGGCAGCAGGTAAAGCATTTACCGATGGCTTCCCTATCATGGTTATTTTCATGGCCAATGCGTTCGGTTTTTTGCTGTCTTGGCTGTTTTTCTCCTACCGCTTCCGTCAAATGCGTGTTGTCACTCCAGTAGAGGGGGTGCGTCGCCGCTTTGGCACGACAAACGAACAGGTATTTACATGGGCAACCATGCCAACCAGCATTGTTTACACTGGTATTTGGCTAAACGGTCTGGCGCTATTTGTTAGTGCCGTATTCAATATCGACATTGAAACAACCATTGTCATTACCGGCTTGATTGTTCTATTTATTTCCGTTATCGGTGGTTCGTGGGGTGTGGTTGCGTCCGACTTTGTGCAAATGGTCGTCATCATGGCAGTCACGGTCGTTTGTGCCGTTGCAGCCCTCATCGAGATTGGTGGCCCAAGCAACTTAATTGAGCAATTCCCAGCAGACTCAATAATGGGTGCGAACATGAACTACCCGCTACTGTTCGTAGCATGGTTCATCTTCATGTTTGTTAAACAGCTTCAAAACATCAACAACATGCAAGATTCTTACCGATTCTTGACCGCTAAAGACTCCACCAATGCGCGCAAAGCGGCACTGTTGGCATTTGTTCTTATGCTGGTTGGCCCTGCGATTTGGTTTATGCCACCATGGGTAACGGCTGTCCTTTACCCTGATGCTGCGCTAGCACACGCTGACGCGCTCGGCGGCAAAGCAGCGGATGCCGTTTATCTTGTGTTCGTTGAGCGTGTCATGCCAGTGGGTATGGTAGGCCTTCTAATGTCAGCTGTCTTTGCCGCGACCATGTCATCAATGGACTCAGGTCTTAACCGTAATGCTGGCGTCTTCGTTCGTAACTTCTACAGCCCAATCATCAATAAGAATGCATCTGAGAAAAAACTGATGCGTGTTAGCCAAGGCGTCACCATAGTGTTTGGTGCTCTGATTATCGCAGTTGCACTATTCATCAACTCCCTTCGTGAATTGAGCCTATTTGATGCCATGATGTACGTAAGTACATTGCTACAAATGCCTATCCTAGTTCCACTGTTCTTTGGCATGTTCGTTAAGAAGACGCCTGATTGGGCAGCTTGGGCTACACTAACAGTCGGCATGGTGGTCTCTTATATGGTGAGTTTTGTCATCACACCAGATGTCATCGCGAACCTTCTAGGTATCGAGGGCGGCTTCACTAGCCGTGAGGCGGCAGACTTGACGGTAATGAATGGCATCATCGGTCACCTTGTATTCACTGGCGGATTCTTCTGTCTAACCACTAAGTTTTATAAAGAGCCACAAGGCGAACGTAAAACGGAACTTAATGAGTTTTGGACTGACGTTGCTACGCCTGTCATCGAGGAAGAAGGACAAGATGCCGTCGACCGCCAACAGCGCAGCATGCTTGGTAAGCTCATCTTAATCTTCGGTTCGTTAGTTATCTGTATGGTACTGATACCAAATCCATTCTGGGGTCGCATGGCATTTTTGTTCTGTGGCGGCGTGGTACTCACTGTTGGTGCTTTACTGTTAAAAAGCGCCAAGGATACCAAAGTAGTGAACCTACAGACTCAGAGTTAACGTAGTGACAAGGGGCTGGCTACCAGCCCCTATTTTGCGTTTAGCAAACCGCTATCACCGTTGAGTTTTCAAAAGTATTTCGAGATGAAACCCATGAACCAATACATCCATAACGATTTTCTTTTAACCTCTGATTTGGCTCACTGCTTGTTCCATGACTACGCCAAAGCAATGCCGATTATTGATTATCACAACCACCTAGATGCGAAACAGATTTGGGAAAACCATCGCGCGAGTAACATCGCTGAGTGCTGGCTGCATAGTGATCACTATTTATGGCGAGCGATGCGCAGCAATGGAATTGAAGAACACTACATAACCGGCGATGCGCCCGACAAGAAAAAGTTCGAGAAATGGTGTCAAACCGCCCCTTATCTTCTCGGCAACCCGCTTTATCAGTGGTCTCACCTAGAGCTGGAGCGTTTCTTCGACTGCTCACTATTATTAAACCCGGACAATTGCGATGCCATTTGGTCACACTGTGAAGCCGAGCTTGCTACATCTAGACTCACAACTCAGAGTGTGTTGAAGCAGTGTCATGTCACCACGCTTTGCACTACAGATTCACCGCTCTCCGATCTTCACTATCACAAACTGATTGCCGAGTCCGACTTTGACGTTGAGGTGCTCCCTACATTCAGAGCAGACGATCTATTTGCGTTTGGGTCGCCAAGTGCTTTTCGCATTATGATTGATACATTAAACACGATGACCTCTCTGCATATTGCATCCATCAATGACTTTCTCAACGCGATTTCAAAGCGAATCGAAGCATTCCATAACGCTGGCTGCCGACTATCCGATCTTGGACTCACTCAAGTGCATTTTGCACCTTGCTCACATAATTCCGCTCATCAACTATTTGAAAAGCTGCTAACAGGGAAAGTGCTTAAAGATATCGAAAGCAAACAACTTAGCTCTTTTCTGTTCAACCAGTTAGGTCAGCACTACCATAGCCGTGGCTGGGCAATGCAACTCCACATTGGTGTATTGATTAACGTTAACGAACGCAGAAAACAGGAGCTTGGCGGTGGCACCGGATTTAGCGTGATGAATGATCGCCTTATATCCGAAAATCTAACCCAGCTTCTCAGTCAATTAGATTTAACCAACCAGCTACCAAAAACGGTGCTTTACAGCATCAATCCAAATCACAATGCACTACTCAGTTGCATTGCCGGTGCTTTTCAAGACAGTGACTCCGCCGCTGGAAAAATCCAATTTGGCGCAGCATGGTGGTTTAACGACCACAAAGACGGCATGGAAGCCCAGCTCACCACATTAAAGAACTTAGGTGCTCTAGGCCGGTTCATAGGTATGTTGACCGACTCTCGCAACGTATTTTCGATGAGTCGCCACGAATATTTCCGCCGTGTACTTTGTAATCAACTCGCCGCTTGGGTCGAAAATGGAGAGCTTCCAAATAGTGCATCGCTACTGAAAGACACCATAGAAAACATCTGTTATTACAATGCAGAGCGCTACTTTAATTTTCCTCAATCCAGACTCACAGGGGATGCTCAATGATCCAGTTTAGCGAACAACAAATTCAATCCATCAAACAGCGCGCTTCTGAGCAAACTATCGCCCAACTCATAGAAGACAATCATGTTGTGCTCAATAGCGATACCTTGGTTCCGCCCGACGGTCGTGCGACCTGGAACCTGTATTACTTTTGCCCTGAGCATGGCGTTCGCCTAACGTGGGATCGTGAAAAGCCACTCTCGCACTGCTGCCCAGTTGACGGTAAAGAGTTCGCGGGTGAACCATATGATGGCGCCTGGTGGCGATGGCTAAATGGCCTGAATGCAAAAGCGTGCTACGATCTTGGCTTGCTTTGGAAACTGACTGGAGAACAACGTTTCTTCGATAAGGTTAAAGACATCTTGCTTCAATCCGCTAAATACTATCCGGACTACGAAGTTCATGGTGGCATCCCCTACAACGGGCCAGGCAAAGCGAATGCACAGACTTTATGTGAGGCAAACTGCCATTTGGATCTTGCTCGCGGTTATGACTTCATTCGTGAGCAACTGTCACTAGACGAGCAGTCATACATCGAGCAGCGCCTACTTCGTGAAGGGGCTGAGTTTTTGATGGAGTACCGAACTGACCAGCTACACAACCATGAAATGAAAATCAACGCCACCATTGGTGTGATTGGGTTGATCCTCGAAGAGAGCCGCTACATCGATTTTGCTCTGAATACTAACTACGGTATCCACTATCAACTTAACCACGGCTGCTCAGAAGAGGGAATGTGGTTTGAGGGCTCGATTCACTATCACTACTACGCCTTACAAGCGCTGTTAAACTTTGAAAAAATCGCCTACTCAACGCCTCATTCCGTGAGCTCCAACTCTAATTTTGTTAAGATGCTCAAGTTCCCACTAAACTTGGTACTTAATACGGGCGACTTCCCGCGTCTCAATGACTGTATTGCAGGCCAAGAGCGCATTACTCACTCACACCTGTTTGAGTTTGCCTACGCGCAGTACCCTTGTGATGAGTTTGCGAGTGTTCTTACTAGCATCTATCAAAATGTCTCAAGAGATAACATCGATGCACTACTTTACGGTGTGGATGAACTTCCAAAGGCTGCGCCACTGCAATGTCAATCTATCCACACCGCTCAGGCGGGCGTGACGATTCATTACGACCAAAGCAATGATCATTCTCTGCTTGTTAAGCACAGTCCTTATGGTGGCGAACACGATCACTACGATCGATTAGGCTTGATCATTGTTCGCAATGGCAAAGAGATACTGCCCGATCTCGGTACCACCGGGTATGGCGCAGAGCTGCACTACGGCTATTACAAGAATACCGCCACGCACAACACCCTTGTTGTGAATCAGCAGAACCAATCGCCAATCGATCCAACGTTACTTCACTTCTCTGACTCTCCAATTTGCAAAGTCATAGATACGCTTGCCGATTGGAATCAACCAGCAGCAGAAGTCGATAGCCACACCATCGAGCAGTGGGATAGCCAGTCATATCAGAACGTCATGTTCAGGCGTATCTTGTTCTGTGTTGGCGAAGCGTATGTAGAAGCAAACCTGATAGCCAACCCGCATCAGCAACAGTTGGATTTGACCTACCATATTCGCGGTGAACATACCGAAACGGACAGCTTTGAGGTTTGCGCTAACCCGTTGCCAGGTGCACTAAACCGAATGACCAATACACGTCAGTTGAGTTCGGTTTCAGCGCACTCCCATCGCTACGCCATTGAAGGACAAACGCCATTTAGCCAAAAGATGGTATTCAGTTCGCCGTGTGATGTTTTGATTGGTGAAGCGCCAGATAACCCAGCAACATCAAACCTCGCGTATACCTTGGTTCGCTCCAATGCGACCATGCTAAACACCATAGTACTTCACGACCTATCGCAAAATGTAGATCTTCTGCTTGAAGATATCTCTTGGAGCGACACCGAAATCACATTCAGTATCAACCAAGATGGCAACAAAACCACCATCACCTACAATTTGTATTCGCATTCTTTGCGGACTCAAAGTTGGCAGCCTGAAAGCGACAATCTGGCACTCAACGAATAACGATAAGGCCAGCTCTTTCACCAAGAGCTGGCTATATTTTTCTCGGTATCCTCAGTTAACCATTTGTCACCAAAACACAAAACCTCTAACCAAAGACAGCACTTTCGATATTACCGCTTTCACCCGCGCATAAATTGGTTATTGTGTTGATGCTCTCTTAACGGCTCTGTCTAGGGCTTCTATCCACGCGGTTTCATACTCACTTTCGGTTCTATGCACCATTTCACCATCAACTTTTTTGGTTCTAGAAGGGTGCTTAATTTCAACCACTACTGAACAGTGTTCTTGGTTTGCTTTAGCATCCCATCGAACGCCTTTCTCAGAGCATGCTTTCATTACGTGCGTAAGCCCATCTTTGCCACTTTCAGAAAACCCAAATAATCTAGAGCCTAGACTATGCTTGTCGTTAATATCGCTAATATCCACCTCAATAATAACAAGAGGGGTTTGCCGGTAATAGAAATATGCACAATGAAAGGTTCGAGCCTCCTGTGTGAGCTTGTTCTTGTATATCAGGGAAGCATTGTCTGGCTTTGGCATTACCAAACACTGTGTACCTTTGTGTTCATAATCAGGAAGCTTCATGAGCTTCTTGATAACCTTTTCAAAAATTTGAAAGTTACCTGTAGGAGCGACTACTTTCGGTGCCTCAGGACTAGTTGGATCATCGCAATCACTGCGATTAATCGCCCAGTCTAGCTCTTGCGCCGTTCCGTTTGCTGTTCCATGCCCGACTCCTGAAGCATCAGGCTTTGGTTCTGCCGGAACACGACTTTTCGGGAAACCTGAAAACTGAACGTTGATATAAGGCCGGGACATTTAAAAGAAAGAAGCCATCAATCGCAAGGCTGAAAATCTCGGCAACGTCATCGGTAATGATTGTACCCACGCCCTTAGCCCTTGTCCGCCTTCGACCGAGTTTATTAGCTACATCACGCCTAGCTTTACCCTTACCACCAGACTTATGATAGTCAGGTAAGAATGCGTTTGGTGTCATCCCTCGCTGCCAATATCGACGCAGTTGACGAATGAAATAGATTCGTGGTTTTCCAGTTTCTTCTACTGCGCTTCTAATTCGGCGATTGCGTGATGACTTATCAAGAAGTTCACAGTGGTCTTTCAATAATATTTTGAGTAACGAATAAGCGTCGTCTCTCTTGATAGCTTGTGAACTATCGATTTCAACGTGAGAAAAAGTAAAGGGTTCACTGATGCTCTGTATTGCTTGGCTAGCAATGAGTTCATACAACTCAGAGGTAGGTTTAAATATGGGCCAAGCTGAATCGTCATCGATATTAATCAACCAAATAGACTCTATTGTTTCGAACACGACTCGTATTCGCTCGCTTGAATCTTTGTATTGATAGACTTGATTAAGAAGCATTGCCTACCCCAAAATCTGCGCTATCGCTAACTAAAAGCTCGATATCTTCACACTTCCACTTAGTAAACGGAATTTCTAGTGAAGCTTTTAAATATTGATTAGCGGTACCATAACGAAATACTCCGATATGAGTGCCTTCCTCTAATTGGTAGAGGTCATCCAATTTTGCACAATGTCGAGCTACATAAGCTTTGGGTTGCTTCGCTAGTCTAGCAGCAAGATCAATGACATCTTGCTTGGAGAATGGGTATTCGACTTCTATATCTATATTTATAAGTGGTTTTATCCACTTCAAGTTCATTTTGAGGTCGTTGGAAACTTCTTGATCGGTAAAAAAGAGACAAGGTACTTTTGCGGCTTCCCAATATAATTTTTCTATTTGAAGCTTTTCGACAATGCGTTGGTCATCAAGCTTTAGGGCGGGTTTTACGGGGATAGCTAACTGAGAGCCATCGACAAAATCGATGAGTAAGTCCGTTGTTACTATCTTAAGTTCACCCTTTTCCTGTGGGTGACGAATACCTAGTTGTCGGCAAATAATTAAAGAATCAGCAAGAGGAATTGGAAACTGCTCTCGAATATCGATGACCTCTTTGCACCAGTCGAACACCAAAAATGCGGCAAGCTCGTTTCCAGAATGAAAATGGTGTATGCGACCAACGCTAGCACTTTTAACTCGAACGCTTTCGCCAGAGCTGCTGAACTCTCCGACTTTAATGAAAGGAACATAGTCCTTCCCCGTCCCTTCGCCTCGTTTTTCATCTAAACGCTTTTGGTCTTTCTTATTGAGTGGCTTATCTGCATCTGACATAAAAAAACCTCCGACTAAGCTAAACTTAGCAGGAGGTCAAAAAACGATCAATCTTTATTGTGTATGATCAGACTTTATTGTAACTGATCAAACTTTATTGTCTTCCGACAACACAGCCCAGGAGGAATAAGGGGAGATGAAGCGGCATCAACCAGACCGTGACGACCATTAAAACGACGACACCTTTGATTCCCCTTATCAAATTTATCTTTGCGGAAGGGACATGAGAGAAGGTTAATAATATATATAGGAAAATGAAAAGTAAAAGTGTGTTGATAAAAAGTATCACAAGATTATCCAATAAGGTTCATTTTGACTGCAATAAGCCCCGATTGTTGGGGCAAGATGAAGCCGACAATTGAACAAAGTGAAAGCGTCAGGCTTTTGCATCCCACCGCAGTCCTTCGCGGTACAACAAATACCCTCGATGATGCGTTTTTCTTAATAGCCGTATGGCTTGACGGTAAGTGGTGCGTATCACGCGCCAATCATTGCCATCGAGCATTTCCAATATAACAGGGTCGTTAATTTTGTAATCCATCTCAGGCCAGTCTCTTTCTTAAACGCCCGAAGACAGCTAATCCAAGTAGAGAGAAAACGCCGAGAGAGCCACCGCTGCCGCCAGAACTTGGTGTCGTTGTTGGAGGGGGTACGGGAGTCGGTGTCACAGGGTTGATATCAATCACTTCATTGGTGGTTAGATGCAGTTGACCAGAGCCGCTCACATCGAGCTCATACGTACAGGTATCAAACGAATCAATCGCAGGCAAGGTTTGGCATGTACCGCCGGTTATCGCTACATCTCCAGCTACGTAAGCGGCATCCACCACGGAGTTTTGGTGTAAAGACTGAACCTTAATCGTTTGAGTCCCCGTTCCTTTGAGCACGGTTGGGTAATGCCAGCCGTCCACCGTATCTAAGATGAAATCTTTTGAGTAGAAAAGATCAGGTATAGATTGTCCGCCATAAGTAACGCCTATCACTTCGTTACTTGCATTAAACCATGCGCTACCGCTGTCGCCGGATTCAGTTTCAGAGCCTCCAATAGCATATTTATGATAAAGATGATCGATGGATGGATCGCTAACATTACTGACAGTAAAGTCACCGCGTTTGAGTTCTGTGAGACTACCTGCGAACCCGTAAGCATGAACGGCATCGCCTACGTTAGCCGTAGCCTGATTCAAGTCAGCGAAAAAATGGATGTTTTGTGTTGCCTGTTTATCAATATCCAGGATGGAAACATCGTAATTTCTAAAACCTGTGTAGTTTGGGTGATCAACCTTTGACTTCACGGCAAGATAACTACCGTCGTATATAACAACTACGTTATTAGTAATTCCACAATGTGCAGCAGTTAGAATCTTATCACCACCCACAATCAAGCCCGTGCAATTACCGCTGACATAATCATCAAAATCATGCATCCAATCAACAACGGTTCCGTTTGTAATAGCAAAACATGAGCTTGATAGTGCGCTCAATCCTAGCGCAAGTAGTGTTTTTTTCATATCCATATACCTAGTGTTTTTCGTTGTAGAATCGAGAAATTTCTAAAATAGACATTCTCTGTTTTCTATTGTTTGTAACGCCTGTTTTTTGCGTAGCTTTCTCGATAGCAGTAAGAACGACTTTTGCTTCACTTTCGCTCAAGTACATCTGAGGAATTAGAACTTTACCTTTTCTATAATCGTTTGACATTATTAACAATTAACCTTATCAAGCCCATTTTTTGTCGGTAAAAACACAATAGTAAACAACTAGTGGTTAGTCAATACCACTAGTTGTTATAACTAGCATCTAGCTAGGTTTCGTACAAGTCTATTGTACTTCCCAGCAGGTTGCTTTAGCTGAAACAGCGCATCCGCCACAACTAGCACGACCAGAAGTCAACTTCCAGTACCCACCAGACTGATAGACATGTGCATCTGTGCCTTTTAGACCTCTACCATAAAAGCCACTCACTTTACTTAATGCGCATACCCACCCATTTGTCGGTTTTAGTGTTTTGGTGATAATGGACGTGGACTCTGAACCGGATGAGAACTCCACCACTTGAACTGAACCTGAGCCTGATTGTGGCGGCTCTAGTCCGTCATACAAATCCTTTTCATATTCCGCGCGGTTTTGCTTTACACTCTCGTAATAGTCCGCTTCACTCGCGTAACCATCTTCCAGTGTGACCTTTGCAAGTGTTGTGTGGCTTACAATTGCGCCACTCATAAGCGTAATCATTAACATAACTTTTTTCATTGTGATTCTCCGATTAAATACATTGGACTAAAGCCGTTGCTTTACCAAAATGTGTAGCTTCCATTTTTTTTGTTTTTGTATTCTTTGCTGTAGTATCAACCCCGATAGTCCAATAATTGCTATTTTCATTCAGGATGTATGACTTAAACTTGGCTAGGCTCTCATAGTGAGCTGGAGTTTCAATGTCTCCAATATTCAATATCAATTTAGGCGATAAACCTTTACTGCACGCTGGCTTTCTTACCGTCTGACCATGCGACACCGCTTCAATCGTCACCAATCGTTTTGATACAGATATCTGACTGCCGTCAGAGGCGGCAATTAAGTAGTCTTTCGCATTCGTGATGCCGTGCGCTCCGCCTACATCCCAATCTTCTGTTAATGTGACGCTTCCATCGCGCATGACAATGTTTTCGTACATCAGTGCAAGTGTTGCTTGACGTAGAGTAATGTCGATATCATTACCCGCTCGCTCGGCACCTGGAATGTCAATCAACACGTTTGACCAACGCGTCCACTCTTTCGCATCCTTGTCTAATTCATGAAGTGGGATACGAATCACTAAGTGCTCGTTAAATGCCGGTATGTGCGTAAGGTCGGTGTAAAAGTAAGTACTCAGACGCGAATGGCTCCACGGCACGTAATCGGGCAACTTACATTCACCATTGAGTTCTCGATCAATCGTGCAACTGCCCCAGTATTGCTCAGGGTAATCGTTCATGAGGTTATCCAACGTTGCTGGCCAACTCGCTTGACTGGTCGAATCGACCCCTTCTTCGGTGATCTTGTAGTATTGATATTGATGAATGCGCTCTATCAGCACTCTAATGTGCTCACCGTAAGCTTTCGCTTTCTCGTCTTCCTGATAATTGTGATACGCCGGGTAGCTGATACCCACAATCACTAGGCTGAGCCCGAGCGTAATGAGAAACTCGACTATCCCCACGCCGCGTTGTTTGAAGGCACTATTCATCATCGAGACTCCTCATGTTTTTTCATCAGGGCACTATACTCCTCGCATTGAATGGTTCTTAGGCCTTCATCGGGACACGATACCGATATGAAAAATGACGGTCTTCCGTTAAGCACATTCATTATTTCTTTATGATTCATGCCAATTTGAACGCCAGCCACTAGACCTAATCCCCAAAGTAACAAGAACCAAAGCCCAATCTTGGTATCTTGATTCATCATTGGGCCTGTTTTAAATAAGCGCGTTTTCATTTTATTGTTCATCATTTATTCCTTTATTCGGCAAACCTATGTTTACCAAGCAAAACACGCCGTAGCTGGGTCAAACTCCATGCGAGATACATCGGCTGGCCCTTTAACGACTTCAAGTATCTTTAAGGTTCGACCTTGAAATTGCCAACTGCCTATCACGGTTTGAGCCAGTTCTTTAAGGCGAGTCGCCTCCTGACTGGAGTGCGCCGTCAACGTGAGGTGCTTACCTATCACGCGGCCGCTGTTACGGCTCGCCTGATAGGCAATATCGAGCGTCCAAGGACTGTTATCTCGGATGCTCGCCTCCAACCACCCCTCACTGACCAACGTATTGATGTCGTCGTCAATCGGTATGTGCAGACAATCAGTACGTTCGGTTTCGCTGCGTATCTGCTCATCCATCGCTTGCATGACCGCTGAGGTTGTTCGCTTAAATAACGCTTTTTCTCGCGCGCCGTGGTAAGTCAGCAATAGTCCAGTCACCACGCCTAACATGGCCAAGGTGCGCAGCGTGCTGGCAAGCGTGAGGGAGGTAAGATTCATGCCGACTCCTTACAGCGTCACAGTGATGGTATTGCCAGCGACCGCTAAGGTCGCGCAGCTGGCGGCGCTGTTACAGTTACCGGCACTCAATTTAGCGAGCGTATCGGCCAAGTCATCGATGTATTGCGTATCGATGTTGGTGATGCCCACCTTCACGCGCTGCATGTTCGCGCTATCGACCGTCAAGGTGTAATTCCCGCCATATTCATTGGTGCCAACGCCATCACGCGTATCACCACAAATCGTGGAGGACACCGCATTGCGGGTGGCACTGCATACTTTGCTCATGCCAGTACCACTGTGATTGACGCTTTTGACTTTCTCCGCGCCGGCTTTGATTTGCGT
>NZ_JBFSUR010000046.1:0-34457 GCF_041467535.1 Vibrio sp. 10N.247.311.47 | reverse complement strand
AGTCTCAGATCCTTTCTCAAGCTTCAAGCTCGATTCTTGCTCAAGCGAAGCAAGCTCCGAACTCGGCACTTAGCCTACTAGGTTAATCGATTAAAAAGCCACGTTGACTATAAGCGTCAACGTTAGGCTTCCACAAATTAGCTCGAGGTGAGAGATGAGCGCTAAACAGACCCAGCTTCGGCTGGGTTTTTTATTGCCTGCAATTTGGAGAAGGGGGGAGTTTTGGTGTTGGTCGTTGATTGGAAAGCGAGATTCCCTATCACGCTCGCTCCTCACTGTAGGGAGTGACGGGAATTGGGAAATGATGGTTTCCTCGCTTACTACATCGAAGCAGTCTTTCGTCACCCCAGAATCGAGTAGAACGAGATATCAGGGATCTCTTCTGACTTTATATTCAACACTACGCTCATTAACTTAAATAATGGGGCAACTTTAGCGAATGTCGCCCTATTAATTGAAGCCCGATCACACTTTCCTTTGTTGTTGAAAAGAATATGAAAAAAAGCGCATTTTTTACTAAAGCTTCTAATTAAGGCGCCGTTAAAGGGATTGAGAGAAATGATATGTACCAATGTAAGGTGAGAGAGACACTGGTGCATAAACAAAATTGACATGTATTAGTGTGAGGTGAGAGTCACATAAGTACATTAAAAAATGCCTAAAGGAGATCAACTATGGCGATTAATGTAAGCACAAATGTGTCTGCAATGACGGCTCAGCGCTACCTAAATAGCGCGGCTGAAGGTACTCAAAAATCAATGGAGCGTTTGTCTTCTGGCTATAAAATCAATAGCGCAAAAGATGATGCTGCAGGCCTACAAATCTCTAACCGCTTAACGTCGCAAAGTCGTGGCCTAGATATGGCTGTGAAAAACGCGAATGACGGTATCTCTATTGCACAGACAGCTGAAGGTGCAATGAATGAGTCAACCAACATTCTGCAACGTATGCGTGACCTTTCTCTTCAATCTTCAAACGGTTCGAACAGCAAATCTGAACGTGTTGCGATCCAAGAAGAAGTCTCTGCTCTAAACACAGAACTTAACCGTATCGCTGAAACGACCTCTTTTGGTGGTAACAAGCTTCTGAACGGTACTTACGGCAGCCAATCTTTCCAAATCGGTGCTGACTCAGGTGAAGCAGTAATGCTATCTATGAGCAACATGCGTACTGACACTCAAGACATGGGTGGTAAGAGCTACGGCGTTACAGAAGGCAAAGATGCTTCTTGGCGTGTAGGTGCGGGTGCTGATTTAACAATCAAATACAACGATAAGTTTGGTGAAGCGCAAGAGCTATCTATCTCTGCTAAAGAAGGCAACGATATCGAAGAGCTAGCAACTTACATCAATGGTCAAAGCCAAGACGTTAAAGCGTCTGTGGGTGAAGGCGGTAAACTGCAACTTTTCGCTTCAAGCCAAAAAGTTGAAGGTGATGTTGAGTTTGGCGGCAGCCTTGCGGGCGAACTAGGTATCGGTGCTGGTAAAGACGTTACCGTTAACGATATCGACGTAACTTCTGTTGCAGGTGCAAACGAAGCAGTATCTATCATTGATGGTGCTCTAAAATCTGTTGATAGCCAACGTGCTTCTCTAGGTGCTTTCCAAAACCGTTTTGACCATGCAATCAGCAACTTAGACAACATCAACGAAAACGTTAATGCGTCTAAGAGCCGTATCAAAGATACCGATTACGCGAAAGAAACAACAGCTATGACGAAGTCTCAAATCCTACAACAGGCGAGTACTTCTATCCTAGCTCAAGCAAAACAGTCACCATCAGCAGCTCTAAGCTTATTGGGCTAAACTTACCTCGGTAAGTAGCGGTAAACTCTACTCTGGGTAGAGTTTTACTGTTTGGCTCATAAAGGAGGGAGGGAGAGTGTTATGGAAATATCATCCAACGCATCGAACATCCAGCTTTATGGCTCACCTAATGGCATTAAAATTGCAAGCGATGAAGGTAGTAGTGCGTCGAGCACTTCACGACTAAAAGAAGCAACACCTTATGACAAGGTAGAGAAATCGAAAGAGGAAGCTACCGAAGCGGCGATTCAATTAGCTCAACATAGACAAGAGCTGAATGATGAAGAGCGAGTCAAAATGGTGGAGAAGGTAAACGAGTTTATCTCCTCTCTCAATAAAGGTGTGGCTTTTAAGGTCGATGAAGAATCTGGGAGAGATGTGGTTACCATTTATGAGACCACAACCGGTGATATTATTCGCCAGATCCCTGATGAAGAAATGCTTGAAATTCTAAGACGCCTAGCAGCCCAAAACTCGAATAGTCGAATATTTGAGGTGAAGGTTTAAGTCGTATTATTGAGGTGATTTAATGAGTTTTGGCCCAATGGGGATTTCGTCTGGCATGGATATCAATTCCATGGTCAGCAAAATTGTTGATTCGGAGCGTGTACCTAAACAGCAACGAATCGACAATGAACGAACGCGAATCGATACCAGCATTAGTGCCTATGGAAGACTCAGAGAATCCCTTGATTCGATGAAAAACCTGATGACAAACTTTCGTCAGGAAAAAGCTTTTGCTGTGCGAACAGTGGAAAGTACCGATGAAGCGCTTGTCTCTGCAACCGCGACTACCGAAGCGATCGCTGGCAAATATGCCATCGATGTGTTGCAGCTTGCCCAAAGCCATAAAGTGGCTTCTGATGTACTGTCAGAGGACATGAAATTTGGCCCAGGTAAGCTGCAGGTTTCGCTTGGTGATGACAGCTTTGACGTGCAAGTTGGCGACAGATCGAGACTTATCGAAGTTGTTCGTGGTATCAACGGTGCAGATAGCAACCCAGGCGTTCGTGCATCTATTATCAACGATGTCGAAGGTCCAAGACTTATTATTGCCTCGAACCAGTCTGGTTCAGATCAGCAGATCAGCATTAATGTTGAGTCAGATGCTGCCAATCCCTTAAAAAAACTCGAATACAAAACGCTTGAAGAACGTGTTAAAGCGCTAGAGAAAGCGCGCGTTGCTGCTCAAGATATTCTAGCTCTAACCCCTGCAGGAAAAGCCGTTGAACTCATCGATGAAGTGATCGCTAGCGATGACCCAAATGCGAATGAAACACTCGATAAAGATGGCAATATCATCCCAGCAGCCCAAACCGATTCTACTTCAGATGTTGACGGAGACTCTAAAAGTCTCAGCTACGGTGAGCAAGCAGCCGCCGACGGCCAAGCCGCCCTAGACGCAGCTCAAGCGGCAAAGTCTGTGATGCCTGAAGATAATATCCCTGGCTGGACTGAAACCGCGTCAGGTACGCTTTTAGATTCTTACTACACACCAGAACTTGAGCTTGATGAAAAAGCGATAGAGAAGGCACCCGATGTGCCGGGGTGGTCAAATGCTGCCTCAGGTACGTTGACGGATTCCTACGTGACACCGAAAGAAGCCCAACAAAAGCTTGAGGCTGAGCAAGCGCGTATCGAAGAGAAGATTTCACAAGAAAAAGCGGAGTTGGCTGAGAAAGTTCAAAAAGGCGAACTCACCGCAGAGCAAGCCAAGAAAATTGAGCGTGCCAAATTAGAACCCGAAGAGCGCGAGCTCTTAGAGAAGGTCGATAAAGCGCAAGCAGATCTTGAACAAGCACAGCAATCTTTTGATACCTATAGTGGAATGACTGAAGTTCAGGCTGGCCAAGATTCTATGGTTGTCCTAGATGGTGTTGCTCAACTCTCTAGTAATAACAATGTGATTGAAGATGCCATTGAAGGTATTGATATTACGGTGAAAGGAAAAACGCCAAAAGATAAGCCGCCGGCAGAAATTGGTGTGGAGTACGACCGTAATAGTGTTCGCCAAGACATTGAAGCTTTTGTTAATTCTTATAATCAGTTTTACCAAGTGTCTAAAAACTTGGCGGGTGTTGACCCAACGACTGGCCAAAAAGGCCCGCTGTCTGGTGACAGTACCGTGCGTAACGCCGACTCACGATTAAAAGGTGTGTTCTCATCAAGCATTGAAGGCGCGCCTGATAACCTAAAATCTTTGACCGAGTTTGGTATCACGACCACAAGACAAGGCTCGTTAGAAATCAACTACGACATGCTTGACCGTCAACTTAACAATAACTTTGATAAGTTGGGTGAGTTCTTTGGTGGCAACAACGGCTTCGCCAAAAAAGTGGAAGACGCGATTCAAGGCATTACAGGTATCACGGGTTCAATCCGTACTCGAGAAAAGAGCTTGGTCGAGCAAAATTACCGCCTAGCAGATGACCAAAGCGCGCTTGACCGCCGCATGGACAGCCTTGAGAGCCGTACCCACTCTAAGTTCACGGCCATGCAAGATGCGACCAGTAAGATGCAATCTCAACTGGGCAGTATGATGAATGCGTTGGGCTAATAGATGAATAGCCAGCTACAAGAGCTTTGTGAACTCGATCAACTAATTATCTCTAAACTGGAATTTAGTGAAATTAATGCTGAAGAAATAACGCAGCTTGTCGATAACAGAGAACAGTTATTGCAAAACGTGCTTCAAATAATCGACTCACATCCCGACGTTAAGCAAAGTTCTGAATGGTTTGAAGCCATTACCAGAACCAGAAAATTAGTCGAATTGATGCAGTCTGAGACGAGTCGAGTAGGTAAGACCCTACATAAATACCGTCACGGCGCTAAATCAGTTCAACAATACAAAAAGTTTCTATAGAAGAGGTTTACTATGCGCGGTTCTTTACAGGCATATAAAAAGGTATCAGTGGATAGTCAGCTAACGGCTGCCTCACCGCATAAGATTGTACAAATGCTAATGGCCGGTGCTATCGAGCGTTTGATTCAAGGCAAAGCGGCAATGCAAGCAGGCAACATCCCAGTGAAAGGTGAGCGACTTGGTAAGGCTCTAGATATCATTATTAGCCTACGTAGTTGCCTATCTATGGACGATGGTGGCGATATTGCGAAAAACCTAGATCAACTTTATGAGTTCATGATCACGCAAATTTCTGCGGCAAATCACAAAAATGACCCACAGCCTATTGATGATGTTATCGATATTATTCGCGAAATTAAGAGCGCTTGGGACCAAATTCCGAACGAATATCACAACTTGACGTCCGCTGACGTAGGTATTTAAAGAAAAATTGCAGTTTTAACCAATCTCATATCCCTTAATTGGTTGGTTGCCTTATTTTTTTAATCAAATAAAATAGAAGCCATTAGATAGCCTAATGGCTTTTTTCGTTGCTGATTTCCTAAATTTGTCCACGTAGACCATAATCATTGATACTTTTCATTGTTTTATAGACTACGTCGCTCACCGTTTTTCTGCATCGCACCAAAATAAAGGCAATAATTCCTACTTATGCAAGGTTTGGCAAAACTGCTTGTCGTCGACGATAGCGCTCAAGATCGTCACAATTTAAGCACAATATTAGAGTTTGTAGGAGAGAGCTGCGAAGTAATCAGCTCTGAACAAGCACGTAAAGTTGACTGGTCACTACAGTGGGCCGGCTGCATTATTGGTACCATTAAAGGTAAAGGCTTCAACGCATTACTGAATGAAAAGCTTGTTCACGCCAATCACATCCCTTTACTGGTGATTGGCAAAAACAATCACCCGGTTGACGAGTTGACTAACTATGTTGGTGAGCTTGAACTTCCTCTTAACTACCCTCAATTAAGTGATGCATTAAGACACTGTAAAGACTTCTTAGGTCGCAAAGGTGTTCAAGTGGTGTCTTCGGCACGCAAGAACACTCTATTTCGTAGCCTAGTAGGACAAAGTGCTGGCATTCAAGAAGTACGTCACTTAATTGAACAAGTCTCTTCTACGGAAGCGAACGTGCTGATTCTTGGTGAATCTGGTACCGGTAAAGAAGTTGTAGCGCGTAATATTCACTATCACTCTAAACGTCGTACTGGGCCTTTCGTGCCGGTAAACTGTGGTGCTATCCCACCAGATTTACTTGAGAGTGAATTGTTTGGTCATGAGAAGGGCGCGTTTACTGGTGCGATTACCGCACGTAAAGGTCGTTTTGAATTGGCTGAGGGTGGCACACTGTTTCTTGATGAAATTGGCGATATGCCAATGGCGATGCAAGTTAAGTTGTTGCGTGTACTGCAAGAGCGATGCTTTGAACGCGTCGGTGGTAACAGCACCATACAAGCTGATGTTCGTGTGATTGCGGCAACCCACCGCAACCTTGAAGATATGATCGATGATGATTTGTTCCGTGAAGATCTTTACTACCGCTTGAACGTATTCCCAATCGAAATGCCGGCGCTTCAGGACCGTAAAGAAGATATTCCACTGTTGCTTCAAGAGTTGATGACTCGAATGGAAGCGGAAGGCAGCATGCCTATCTGCTTTACCGCTCGTGCGATTAACTCTCTAATGGAGCACTACTGGCCAGGTAACGTTCGTGAATTAGCGAACCTGGTTGAGCGAATGGTTATCCTATATCCAAACAGCTTGGTTGATGTGAATCACCTGCCAACTAAATATCGATACAGCGATATTCCTGAGTTCCAGCCTGAGTTTAATAGCTTTGTATCTGAAGAAGAGCAAGAGCGTGATGCACTTGCTGACTTATTCTCAGAAGATTTCAGTTTTGATCAGCAAGATGATATTGCCGACAATGCTAATGCGCCTCAAGAGTTACCGCCAGAAGGGGTTAACTTGAAAGAGCTACTCGCGGATATGGAAGTGAATATGATCAATCAAGCGTTGGAAGCGCAGGGCGGCATTGTTGCTCGTGCTGCTGACATGCTTGGAATGCGTAGAACCACTCTGGTTGAAAAAATGCGTAAATATAACTTGCAGCGATAGTGTCCAGTTTTCGATGAAAACGAAAAACTAGCACACACTTTTTAGCTATTTGGTAACTCTAGCTAAGTGAACAGATAAACCATAGTCGAGTTGTTGCTTGCTTAACTATGTGATAAATATAGCAAATAGCCTGACTCGTGTTGTACGTCTCAGGCTGTTTTAGTATTTGAGGCAAATTTTTGACATGCGCGTATCTAACGAACCAGAAAATCAATCACACCTAGATTCTGTTGAACAGCAGGTTGAGCGCTATAAGCAAGTACTCGACGTGATGCCAGCAGGGGTTATCTTGTTAGATACACACGGCGAAGTGAGAGAAGCGAACCCTGAAGCGCATCGTATTCTTGGTGTTGAGTTGGTTGGCGAGAAGTGGTTTTCAGTGATTCAAAGTGCCTTTGACCCAAAAGACGATGACGGTCATGAGATCTCATTGAAGAACGGGCGAAAAGTGCGTTTGGCGATTTCAGCCTCTACCACGGGTCAGCTGATTTTGATTACCGATCTGACCGAGACCCGACTATTGCAGTCTCGCGTGAGTGATCTTCAGCGTTTGTCTTCATTAGGTAGAATGGTGGCCTCGCTTGCCCATCAAGTGCGAACGCCGCTTTCAAGTGCGATGCTGTATGCATCAAACCTTGCCGCGCCAAATCTGCCGCCGGCAACAAAAACGCGTTTTCAATCTAAGCTTATGGATAGATTGCATGACTTAGAGAAGCAAGTGAACGACATGCTGTTGTTTGCCAAAGGTGGTGACAACAAAGTCGTTAAGCCATTTACTGTGGCTGAATTGATCACTGAATTTCACCCTATGGTGGAAGCGGCATTGAAAACTAACCAGATTGATTATTGCCAAGAAGTTGAGGGCGAACAGACTCAAATGTTCGGCAACGCCAATGCTATCGCCTCAGCGTTAAGCAACCTAGTGTTGAACGCGGTTCAAATTGCGGGTAAGGAATCGCAGATCGATGTGTTTTTTAGGCCCGTAAATGGCGAGCTTAAGATATCAGTGCAAGACAGTGGCCCCGGCGTACCGAAAGAGCTTCAAGGTAAAATAATGGAACCCTTCTTTACCACTCGTTCACAAGGTACAGGTCTAGGCTTAGCGGTTGTACAAATGGTATGTCGAGCACATGAAGGCCGACTGGAATTGATATCAGAAGAAGGCGACGGCGCATGCTTTACCATGTGTCTACCGCTTGAAAGAAGTGCTTCTTATGAAGACTAATAAGTTTTAACTGAATTTACACTGGAGAATCCTATGGCTCAAAGCAAAGTGTTAATCGTCGAAGATGATGAAGGTCTACGCGAAGCCCTTGTCGACACACTCGCGCTTGCTGGCTATGAATGGCTGGAAGCGGATTGTGCGGAAGATGCTCTGGTCAAATTAAAATCGAACTCCGTTGATATTGTCGTATCTGACGTGCAGATGGCGGGCATGGGTGGCTTGGCACTATTGAGAAACATTAAGCAGCATTGGCCAAATTTGCCGGTATTGCTAATGACAGCGTACGCCAACATCGAAGATGCCGTTGCTGCAATGAAAGAGGGCGCTATCGACTATATGGCAAAGCCATTTGCGCCAGAAGTGCTGCTCAACATGGTCAGCCGTTATGCGCCTGTAAAGTCGGATGACAACGGCGACGCTATCGTTGCTGATGAAAAAAGTATCAAGCTAATGATGCTGGCTGATAAAGTTGCGAAAACCGATGCCAACGTCATGGTGTTGGGCCCGAGTGGTTCTGGTAAAGAGGTGATGTCTCGCTACATTCACAATGCTTCTAGCCGAAAAGATGGCCCGTTTGTCGCGATTAACTGCGCGGCGATCCCAGACAACATGTTAGAAGCGACCCTGTTTGGTTATGAAAAAGGCGCATTTACTGGCGCTATTCAAGCTTGCCCGGGGAAATTCGAGCAAGCGCAGGGCGGTACAATTCTGTTGGATGAGATCAGTGAAATGGATCTTAGCCTACAAGCCAAACTACTGCGTGTTTTGCAAGAGCGCGAAGTTGAGCGATTAGGTAGTCGTAAGAGCATCAAATTGGATGTTCGTGTATTAGCGACCAGTAACAGAGACCTTAAACAGTATGTTTCTGAAGGGAATTTCCGTGAGGATTTATACTACCGCCTGAATGTATTCCCAATTTCTTGGCCACCACTGTGTGAGCGTAAAGGCGATATTGAGCCTTTAGCCAAGCACTTAGTTGAGCGCCACTGCACCAAACTTGGTATGCCTGTACCCGTTATGTCAGCACAAGCGATCAGCAAACTCGTCAATTATCTGTGGCCGGGCAATGTTCGCGAATTAGACAATGTGGTACAGCGTGCGCTAATATTGAGCGAACAAGAGAACATCTCTGGTGAGCATATCCTTCTTGAAGGTGTCGATTGGCAAGACGCAAGCAGCCTACAACAAATCGTCGAAGGCAGTGACGTAGCTGCGCCAGAAATTAAGCCTATTGCCGAAGCAAACCCAATCAATAAAATCGCGGCTAGCAGCGAAGGGTTAGGTAATGAGCTTAGAGATCAAGAGTATGCGATCATTCTTGAAACCCTGATTGCATGTAATGGCCGACGCAAAGATATGGCTGAAAAACTGGGCATTAGCCCTCGTACACTGCGTTACAAGTTGGCTAAAATGCGCGATGCTGGAATAGATATCCCAAACTGAGGATAGATTAGTAGTGTCAGCTTTCTGACTAGTGTAATACGATATCTAGTCAATTAAATGTGTGGCACGCTAATTGCTCTGTCAATAATATAGCTAAATAGATGGTCATAATTTTGACTCCTGAGGTAGTAGATGAGAATAGATGGTTTACAAGGCGAAATGCAGGCAATGATGGTCGAAGCTGCCAGCGCGCGTCCCGCAGCAACGGGGCAAGCGGTCGGTGCAGATTTTGGCAACATGCTGACTAATGCCATCAATAATGTGAACTCATTACAAAAGACCTCAGGTGATCTTCAAGCTCGTTTTGATAGTGGCGACCAAAGCGTATCCCTATCGGACGTGATGATTGCTCGTAATAAATCTAGTGTGGCTTTTGAGGCGACGATCCAAATTAGAAATAAATTGGTCGAATCGTACAAAGAGCTGATGAATATGCCGGTATAAGTTAGGTAGTTAAATAGTGGCAGATAATAGTCAAACAACAGATTTAACCGTAAGCGATAGCAACGACCATGCACTTATTGCAGGCTCTGAGCTAGACGGAGAAGGGCAAAATCCCGATCTAGGTGAACGCAGTTCATCGAAGTTCGATATGGCTGTCGGTGATCTTGATTTACTTCGTCAGGTCGTCTTAGTCCTTTCTATCTCTATCTGTGTAGCGCTGATTGTGATGCTGTTTTTCTGGGTAAAAGAGCCAGAAATGCGTCCATTAGGGGCTTACGAAACAGAAGAATTGATCCCCGTTCTTGATTACTTAGATCTGCAAAAGATCGATTACACGCTTGAAGGCAATACCATCTCAGTACCGGCGAGTGAGTACAACTCATTAAAGCTTAATATGGTACGAGCGGGTTTGAATCAAGAGCGAAACGCGGGTGATGACATCCTTATGCAAGACATGGGTTTTGGTGTATCACAACGTTTAGAACAAGAACGCCTTAAATTAAGCCGCGAAAGACAACTTGCCAAAGCCATTGAGCAGATGAAACAGGTGCGTAAAGCTCAGGTTTTATTGGCCCTGCCGAAGCAGAGTGTTTTTGTACGTCATAATCAAGAAGCCTCTGCTTCTGTATTCCTAACTCTAAAAACAGGTACTAACCTCAAGCAGCAAGAAGTTGATTCTGTTGTGGATATGGTGGCAAGTGCCGTTCCGGGAATGAAAACCTCACGTATTACGGTGACCGATCAGCATGGCCGATTGTTGAGCTCAGGCTCTCAAGACCCTATGTCAGCGGCGCGTCGTAAAGAACATGAGTTAGAGCGCAATCAAGAACAAGCGCTGCGTGAAAAAATTGACTCCATTCTGATTCCTATTCTTGGGTTTGGTAACTACACCGCTCAGGTTGATATCCAGCTCGATTTCAGTGCTGTGGAGCAAACCAGAAAACGTTTTGATCCGAATACACCGGCGACTCGAAGTGAATACACCTTAGAAGATTACAACAATGGAAATACGGTGGCGGGTATTCCGGGTGCGTTGAGTAACCAGCCTCCAGCGGATGCCTCAATTCCACAAGATGTGGCTCAGATGAAAGACGGCGCGATGACAGGTCAAGGCTCTGTTCACAAAGAAGCGACTCGAAACTTTGAGCTAGACACCACCATCAGTCATGAACGTAAACAGAGCGGCACGGTTAATCGTCAGACGGTTTCTGTTGCGATCAAAGACCGCCAATCCTTGAACCCAGATACGGGTGAAGTGGTTCATACGCCAATCCCGGCGAGCGAAATCAATGCGATTCGCCAAGTACTGATTGGTACGGTGGGCTTTGATGAAACTCGTGGTGATTTGCTCAACGTATTAAGCATGCAGTTTGCACCTCAAGTAACAGATGTTGTTGCTGATGTGCCAATCTGGGAACATCCAAACTTCAATGATTGGGTTCGTTGGTTTGCAAGTGCCTTGGTTATCATTGTGGTGGTGTTGGTACTTGTTCGCCCTGCAATGAAGAAACTGCTTAACCCAGCAGCAGACAACGATGAACAGATGTACGGACCTGATGGCATGCCAATTGGTGCCGACGGCGAAACCAGCTTAATTGGTGGTGATATTGAAGGTGGTGAGCTGTTTGAATTTGGTTCAAGTATCGACTTACCAAACCTTCATAAAGACGAGGACGTGCTGAAAGCAGTACGTGCACTTGTAGCGAATGAACCAGAGCTAGCAGCTCAAGTAGTTAAGAATTGGATGGTAGATGGCTAACGAAATAGTTCCACAACAAACTGAAGGCGGTGAAGTGCTTGATGTATCTAGCGTGGATATCGGCTCTATCTCAGGCGATGAGCGCGCTGCGATCTTGTTGCTCAGTTTAAATGAAGAAGATGCTGCTGGTATTATTCGTCACCTAGAGCCAAAGCAGGTTCAGCGTGTGGGTAGTGCGATGGCGCGAGCTACAGACCTATCCCAAGAGAAAGTAGGCGCTGTGCACCGTGCTTTCTTAGATGATATTCAGAAGTACACCAACATTGGTATGGGCAGCGAAGACTTCATGCGTAATGCGTTAGTTGCTGCTCTGGGTGAAGACAAGGCGAATAACCTTGTTGACCAAATCCTTCTCGGCACAGGTTCGAAAGGTTTGGATTCGCTTAAGTGGATGGATCCTCGTCAGGTGGCGAGCATTATCATCAACGAGCACCCTCAAATTCAAACTATTGTGTTGTCGTACCTCGATGCCGATCAATCGGCTGAGATCCTGTCTCAGTTCCCAGAGCGAGTTCGTCTGGATCTGATGATGCGTATTGCCAACCTTGAAGAAGTTCAACCTTCGGCGCTTGCTGAACTGAATGAAATCATGGAGAAACAGTTCGCGGGTCAAGCGGGTGCTCAAGCTGCCAAAATTGGTGGCCTGAAAGCCGCGGCTGAGATCATGAACTACATGGATAACAACGTGGAAGGCGTCTTGATGGATCAAATCCGTGACCAAGACGAAGACATGGCAACACAGATTCAAGATCTGATGTTTGTCTTTGAAAACCTTATTGAAGTTGATGACCAAGGTGTTCAACGACTACTACGTGATGTTCCACAAGATATTCTACAGAAAGCACTTAAAGGTGCAGATGAAGGTCTACGTGAGAAGATCTTCAAGAACATGTCTAAACGTGCTGCCGATATGATGAGAGACGATATTGAGGCGATGCCGCCAGTCAAAGTCTCTGATGTTGAAGCGGCTCAGAAAGAGATTTTGGGTATCGCGAGGAAGATGGCAGACAGTGGCGAAATTATGCTGTCTGGTGGCGCCGACGAGTTCCTTTAATACAGAAATCTCAAAAGCCCCACACTGTTGGGGCTTTTCTTTATCCAATCTCGAACCACAGATTAACTCAGTTTAACTGCTTGAATTCACAATACAGTTAAGCCACTCATAGATAGGTACTGATATGTCAGGTGATAGAAAACGCGGCTTCCTTCGCCCTGAAGAAGATAATACGGTTGCCCAACCTCAGAAATGGGGGCTGCCTGACTACACCTCTGACGTGAGCAAACAAGCCAAAGAAACCGCTTTTAACTACGACCCTAGTTGGATGCCAACGGTTGAAGAAGCCATTGAAGATGAAGAGCTGGTTCTGACTGAAGAGCAAATCGAGCTGATTAAACAAGGCGCTTATCAGGAAGGGCTGCATCAAGGCCAAGAGGCGGGCTTTAAGCAAGGCTATGAAAAAGGCAAAGAAGAAGGTTTTGCTGCCGGTCACGAAGAAGGCAACGAAGCCGGCAAGCTTGAAGGCGTAACCGCGGGTCAAGAGTACATTCAACAGCAGGTGGCCGTCTTCATGGGGCTGGCAAACCAGTTCGCTCAACCATTAGAGTTGATGAACGCTCAGGTGGAGAAGCAATTGGTCGACATGGTGCTTACCATGGTCAAAGAAGTGGTTCATGTTGAAGTGCAAACCAACCCACAAATCATATTAGATACCGTTAAAGAATCGGTAGAGTCGCTGCCGATTTCTGGTCACGCAATCACATTGAAACTCAATCCGGAAGATGTGGCGATCATTCGCTCTGCGTATGGCGAGACTGAATTGGACTGCCGTAATTGGACGCTGGTCGCAGAGCCAGCACTCAACCGTGGTGATGTACAAATTGAAGCGGGTGAGTCGAGCGTTAACTACCGCATGGAAGATCGTGTAAAGAACGTTATTCAAAATTTCTGCGGCGCAAATCGTCACCAAGGTCATGAGTAATGCTTGAGTTAGTGAATCGTCTCAGTCAGTACAAAGTCGAGGGGCTAAAATCGCGACCAATTGCCTCTGGTAAATTAGTACGCGTTGTTGGCTTAACGCTTGAAGCGACCGGCTGTAAAGCGCCAATCGGCAGTTTGTGTTTAGTCGAAACCATGTCTGGTCAGATGGAAGCCGAAGTCGTCGGTTTCTCTGGCGATAACCTATTTTTGATGCCGAGTGAGCAAATCACCGGGATCTTACCTGGCGCTCGCGTCACGCCAATGACTACCGAAAGTGGTATCCCTGTTGGAATGGAACTGCTCGGTCGAGTGATCGACGGCGTAGGTAATCCACTCGACGGTTTAGGTCCAATCTATACAGAGCAACGCGCTTCATTTAATGCGGAGCCAATCAACCCGTTAGCTCGTAAACCGATTTCTGAACCACTCGATGTCGGCTTGAAAGCCATTAATGGTTTGCTAACCGTGGGTAAAGGGCAACGTATCGGTCTGTTTGCTGGCTCTGGTGTCGGTAAATCCGTAACTCTGGGCATGATGACTCGAGGCACAACTGCGCAAGTAGTGGTCGTAGGCCTAATCGGTGAGCGTGGACGAGAAGTTAAAGAATTTATTGAAGAGATTCTTGGTGAAGATGGCCGTAAGCGTTCGGTTGTTGTTGCCGCTCCTGCCGACTCATCACCATTGATGCGCTTAAAAGGCTGTCAAACCGCGTTGGCTGTCGCCGAGTACTTCCGCGACCAAGGCTTAGATGTTCTGCTACTCATGGATTCATTGACCCGCTTTGCTCAAGCTCAGCGTGAAATTGCTCTGTCTGTGGGTGAGCCGCCAGCAACCAAGGGCTATCCGCCATCAGTCTTCGCTAAGCTTCCTGCGCTGGTGGAACGAGCAGGTAACGGCAATGATGAACAAGGTTCTATCACGGCTTTCTTTACCGTGTTAACCGAAGGCGATGACTTACAAGATCCGATTGCGGATGCGTCGCGAGCAATTCTCGATGGTCACGTTGTGTTATCTCGTGAGATGGCCGATGCCGGTCACTACCCAGCGATTGACGTTGAGAAATCCGTCAGTCGTGTTATGCCGCAAATCACCACTGAAGAACATGTCTTGATGTCGAAAGCGGTAAGGCAAGTGCTGTCTATCTGCCGTAAAAACCAAGATTTGGTGTCGATTGGTGCTTACAAGCCAGGAACGGATCCAGCAATCGATAGTGCCTTCACGTTGAAACCAAAACTGGATGAGTACTTGCAGCAGAAGATGAAAGAGACCGTCCCATACGACATGTGCGTCAACATGTTGAAACATGTATTGGGTGGCTAACGGGTGAATAAGGTTAGTCATGGATAACGCATTAGAATTTTTGCTCGATCAAGCCAAAGATCAAGAGAACCAAGCGGTACTTGCGCTCAACAAAGCGAACTCTGAGCTGCAAGGCTACTATGAGCAGGTTGCGCAGATTGAAAAGTATCGACTGGACTACTGTCAGCAGCTCGTTGACCGCGGCAAGGCAGGCTTAACGGCGAGCCAATATGGTCACTTGAACCGCTTCTTAACTCAGTTGGATGAAACATTATCCAAACAGAGAGAAGCCGAGCACCACTTTGAAAATCAAGTCGACAACTGCCAAAGCTACTGGATGGAGTTACGCAAAAAACGTAAATCCTACGAGTGGTTGATGGAGAAAAAGCAGAAAGAGAAAGCAAAGCTGCAAGATCGAAGAGAACAAAAGCAAATGGATGAGTTTTCGACTCTGTTATACAGCCGAAAGAAGATGTGATCCTAAGCCACGAATGACGTCAGTGCTGTTCTCTATATTGTGAAAACCGAACTTATAGGCATGTTTCTTGCTCCGTTTTATATAAAATTGCGCGTTATGCCCACCAAAGGCATGAAAAGCATCCGACTTTCTTTTTGTTGCCTGATTCATGGCAGCAAAGCTAGTAGATAGAGCTTGTATATATGAATGTTAGTCTTTCCTCAAATTCAGCGACCAACAAAATGTCATCGTTGTTGGACACCGGTTCTGCCTCTTCCAAGGTAGAAGAAACCGGCGACTCTAAAGGTTTCTTTGAGTCCTTTAAAGAAGCGCTCGGCTTTGAAGAAAGTGACAGTAAAGTCGCAGCAAAAGACACAGAAAGCACTGCGAAACCTGATACTAAACAGACATCTACCGAAGGTGAAGCGTCAGCCGAAGCGAACAAAGGTGATTCCGCTGAATCAAAGGCTACTGACGAAGTGAGCGAAGCGCAAAGCAAGCAAGCAGCTTCAGAAGTAGAAGGCGAGAAAGCTGCTGATAAAACATCAGCAGAGGCTGCGTCTGGATCTGAGGCTCAGCTCAAAGCCAATTCGGGCACTGATAGCACTGTCGCTGATAAGACTGTTGCAGATGGTAAAGATGCGCAGGATACGACTAACGAATCTAAAGAACATATTGCTCAATCCCAAACTCAGGGTCCATCAGCGGTAGATGGTGCTACGCAGGCATCGCAAGCCAATGCAGCGATGAGCGAAGGCAATAAATTGCTTGGTCAATTGGATGAGGCAAACAAAACCCTAAATCAAGCGCCAAACGGCAAAGGCTTGCCTCAGCAAGTGAAGGCCGATGAAGCTCAAGGCAAGATTGTAGGTGCGACTGCTGTGGGCGTTCTTGCGACCGACACCGTGGGTAAACCGGCACAACAAATCAATGCAGTAAACCAAGAAAACGGTCTTGAGGTCGATTCTGAAATTGCCGTGCTTACTGGAGGTAAGGGTGTTTCACAGTTGACTGATGATGAAATTCGACAGTTGATGGATAAAGGCGTCACTCCAGAACAAATTGAAGCGAGTATGAGCCGAGAGTTGCGCCAAAAGAACGCGGCCAGTGCGGTTGCTGCCGATCAGAGTCAAGCACTCTCAGCAGCGGATATGGAACTTGCAAAACAGGTTGATGCCCATACCAAAGCGTTAAACCAATTGAATGGACAGATCGAATCAGAACAGTCTGTTGTCGATGGTCTGGTTCAAAAGCAACAAAGTGGCGCTAAGTTGACGGTCGATGAGCAAGCTGCGCTGGCTCAAGCAACCTCTAACTTAGAAGTATTGAATCAACAGCTAACCAATGTTCAACAGCAAGCAACGGCTTTACTAAGCCAAGCTCCGAACGTGAACAGCACACCCGGTGAACCTGCCGCTATTGATTGGGACAACAGTGATTCAAATGAAGCCAAAGCCTTAGCCGCGGTGGCATCAACAGCGGCAGTAGCGACGGCTGCACAACAAGTATCAGCGCAGGCCGCTTCTCAATCAGCAAACAATGCTCTTACGGACAAGGCGGCAATGCTGCACGCCAATAATGCGCATGCGGCTCAACAGGCAGCGGCTCAGCAATTACAACAAGGGAATGCCGCTCCAATGCAGCAGCAAGCGGCTTTAGACCCAAGCTTAACGGCACAAAGCTTAGCGATGAATGCAACGCCAGCGGCCACAAAAGCAAGCTCGACTGACGCGCTTCTTAAAGCGGGAGCTGGTGCCGCTGCATTGTCTGGTTTGGGTAAAGCGGGTGCTAAAGAAGATTCTAAAGACTCGACCTTGGCCCAGCAGATCGCTTTTGCGGCTGGTGCACAAGGTACAGCAACGGTTGGTTCAGCACCTACACGAGCTGAAATTCAAGCTGCTCAACAAGCGCCTTTACAGCTCACCAAAGAGCTAGCCAATGAGCAGGTCGCGGAAAAAGTCCAAATGATGATGTCTAAGAACCTCAAGAACTTGGACATTCGTCTCGACCCACCAGAATTGGGTCAGATGAAAATCCGCATGACCATGAATAATGATGTGGCGAACGTGCACTTTACGGTTAGTAATCAACAGGCAAGAGATGTGATTGAACAAACCTTACCTCGCCTGAGGGAGATGCTTGCTCAACAAGGCCTACAGTTAGCCGATTCGTCAGTTCAGCAACAGAGCTCTGGTCAGGGACAGGATAGATACAACAATGGTGAGCAACAATCCGGCACTAACCGCACAAATGATGGCCAAGGTGATGAAAACCTTGATAGTGGCAGCAATCTTGAATTGAATGTCGCATCAAAGCGTGATGGAATTAGTTATTATGCCTAATATCAGGCTAAGAACGATTGGTTGATAGAAAGAACCATCAGTTAATCGAAAGAACAGGAAGTTAGAGTAAAGTATGGCAGAAGAACAAGATGCACCTAAAGGGAAGAGCAAGCTCCTTATCATCATTATAGCGGTAGTCGCTTTGCTGCTTG
Source organism: Vibrio sp. 10N.247.311.47 (assembly GCF_041467535.1). Classification (NCBI taxonomy): domain Bacteria; kingdom Pseudomonadati; phylum Pseudomonadota; class Gammaproteobacteria; order Vibrionales; family Vibrionaceae; genus Vibrio; species Vibrio sp. 10N.247.311.47. Next base: position 16,569 of record NZ_JBFSUR010000046.1, on the reverse strand, counting down.
GCATAGGTGGTGCGCTGTTCTTTTTCTTAGGCTCCGATGATAGTGCCTCTGAATCTCAGTCTCAGCCAGCCACCGCAGTGGTCGCAGCAGAGCCTGTCATGTATGTTAATATTCCTCAGCCTTTCTTGTTTAATGTGACGGGGGATAAAAAAGATCGCCTAGTTCAGATAAAAGCACAGCTGATGGTACGTGGTAGTAAGAATGAAGACCTCGCACGTTACCACTCTCCACTCGTAGAAAGTACGCTACTGGCCACGTTCGCTTCGGCAACGGTCGATCAATTACGCTCACCCACTGGGCGAATTGAACTGCGTGACAAGGCAACTGAAGATATTAAAGCAAGTCTGGCTCAAGCTGTTGGCCAGCCTGTGATTGAAAAAGTGTTATTCACTGACTTCGTAATTCAATAGGTAATTTGTGACCGATTTATTAAGCCAAGACGAAATTGATGCGCTATTACATGGCGTTGATGATGTTGAAGAAGTTGAAGATGTCTTAGAAACCGAGAATGACAGTGCAGTCAATTTCGACTTCTCATCTCAAGATCGAATCGTCCGTGGTCGAATGCCGACCCTTGAACTTATTAACGAGCGCTTCGCACGTCATATGCGAATCAGTTTGTTCAATATGTTACGTAAAACGGCTGAAGTGTCGATCAATGGCGTACAAATGATGAAGTTTGGTGAGTACCAAAACACATTGTATGTACCCACTAGTTTAAACATGGTTCGTTTCCGCCCGTTGAAAGGTACGGCGCTGATCACTATGGAAGCACGCCTTGTATTTATTCTTGTAGAAAACTTTTTCGGTGGTGACGGCCGTTTCCACGCCAAGATTGAAGGTCGTGAATTCACGCCAACAGAAAGACGAATTATTCAGTTACTGCTGAAAATTGTTTTTGAAGATTACAAAGAAGCTTGGTCGCCAGTGATGGGGGTTGAGTTTGAATACTTGGATTCCGAAGTGAACCCAAGTATGGCGAACATTGTGAGCCCAACCGAAGTGATTGTTGTGAGTTCGTTCCACATTGAAGTGGATGGCGGTGGTGGTGACTTCCACGTTGTCATGCCTTACTCCATGGTTGAGCCGATCCGTGAACTGCTTGATGCGGGTGTTCAATCAGACAAGATGGAAACCGATGTTCGTTGGAGTACCGCACTGCGTGATGAGATCATGGATGTGCCCGTCAATTTCCGCGTGAATTTGCTAGAGCAAGATATTTCCCTTCGTGATCTGATGGAGCTGCGCCCTGGTGATGTTATCCCAATGAACATGCCTGAGCACGCAACCATGTTTGTCGAAGAACTGCCGACTTATCGTGTGAAAATGGGCCGTTCTGGTGAGAAGCTTGCAGTACAGATTTCGGAAAAAATTCAAAGACCACATGTGGTTAAAACTGATCTCGCTTTTCTAGGTAAAGACTTATTGTCTGAGCTCGAAAACAGTGATGATGACGACGAATAGTAAAATAGATAAAAGTATAGGAATTGGTAATGGAACCTAGTGAAGATCAAAAGCTAGCAGACGAATGGGCTGCAGCACTTGGTGAAGATCCTTCAGCGCCGTCAATTGATGTTGATGATGTGCTTGCGGCACCACTTGATGAGCTAACCGATTCATCATCTCCGATTTCTGAAGATGAGCGTCGTAAGCTGGATACCATTATGGATATTCCAGTGACTATTTCGATGGAAGTTGGTCGCTCTCAGATCAGTATCCGTAATTTACTTCAGTTGAACCAAGGTTCGGTTGTTGAGCTAGATAGAATTGCTGGTGAGTCACTGGATGTGATGGTAAACGGTACCTTGATTGCTCATGGTGAAGTGGTTGTGGTGAACGACAAGTTTGGTATTCGTTTGACTGACGTTATTAGCCAAACAGAACGAATTAAGAAGCTGCGTTAATGAGCTTTTTGTCTCAAAGACTTGCGGGCTCTTTTCTCGGAATGACAGGTTTGTTACGAGGAATCTTGGGAGTAGGGCTATTAACAGCTCCTTCCATTGCCTTTGCAGCAACACCGCCTTCTCTCGATTTAGCGACCACCTTTGGGTCGCTAATTTTCGTTATAGCCTTCATTTTATTTATTGCTTGGCTACTCAAGCGAATGCAAGTACCTGCGATGTCGAATCAACAAGGTTTGGCGATTGTTAGGCAAATCCCTGTTGGTACTAAAGAGCGTATCGCTATTGTGCAAGCGGGTGATGAACAGTTCTTGGTAGGGATTACCACACAATCGATTCAGCTGATCTCTAAGCTCGATAAACCTCTTACTCAGGAGATGCTGGAAAAAAGTACATTTTCAAGTCAGCTTTCCCAGCTAATAAAAAAAGATGCAAACAAGTAACGGACTTTTGAACTCCTCTTACTTTCACCAAGCCGGAGCTTTCCGAGCGGTGAAAGTGTGGTTGGTTCAGCTTATTCTCCTATGCTCAATCGTATTCAGTGTGTCGGTATTTGCACAAGCTGAAGACGGCACCGTCATTCCTGCGAATACCGCTGGCTCGGAATCGGTCACTATCAGCACGATGGAACAAGACCAAGCCAAATCGACAACCATGACCACGGGCAGCTTAACTGGCAATGGTGGCGGCATACCTGCCTTTACCATGACAACCAATGCCAATGGCGGTGAAGACTACTCGATTAACCTGCAAATTCTCGCGTTAATGACCATGCTTGGCTTCTTGCCGGCGATGGTGATTTTGATGACATCGTTCACTCGTATTGTGGTAGTGATGTCTATCTTGCGTCAGGCGATGGGTCTACAACAAACACCGTCTAACCAAGTCATTATTGGTATTGCGATATTCTTGACCTTCTTCATCATGTCGCCAGTGATTAACCAAGTGAACGAACAAGCAGTTCAGCCATATCTTAATGAACAGATCTCGGCACGACAGGCATTTGATGTTGCCCAAGAACCGATTAAATCCTTCATGCTTAAACAGACTCGAATCAAAGATCTTGAAACCTTTGTTGAGATTTCTGGTGCGGAAGTGACTAACCCTGAAGATGTTTCGATGGCGGTTCTGATTCCAGCATTTATCACATCGGAATTAAAAACGGCTTTCCAAATCGGATTTATGCTGTTCTTGCCTTTCCTAATCATCGACTTGGTGGTGGCATCGGTATTGATGGCTATGGGTATGATGATGTTGTCACCGATGATTGTTTCGCTGCCGTTTAAGTTGATGCTGTTTGTTCTTGTTGATGGCTGGAACTTGATACTCTCCACACTCGCCGGCAGTTTTGCCTTGTAGCTGGGGGAATAATGAATCCTGAAATATTCGTAGAGTTGTTCCGAGATGCCCTTTGGATGGTATTAATCATGGTTTGCGCCATCATTATTCCTAGCCTGCTGATCGGTTTGGTTGTGGCTGTTTTCCAAGCTGCGACCTCAATCAACGAACAAACCCTGAGTTTCCTGCCGCGTTTGATCGTAACTTTGTTGGCGTTGATGCTATTCGCACACTGGATGACCCAGATGATGATGGAGTTCTTTTTTGAGCTCATCGAACGCTTGCCGCAAGTTCTGTATTAAACCGATATGGAATACCCAACGAGCCTTGTACTAGAGTGGTTAGCCAATTATTTTTGGCCATACACTCGCATCTCAGCGATGCTGATGGTGATGACGGTAACAGGGGCACGCTTCGTGTCGCCGCGTATTCGTCTGTATTTAGGCTTGGCGATCACTTTTGCGGTGATGCCTGCGATTCCGGCCGTTCCCAAAGAGATTGAACTTCTGTCCTTTCAAGGCTTCCTGACTGTCTTCGAGCAAATTGTGATTGGCGTGGCCATGGGTTTTGTTACCCAGTTCATGATTCAAACCTTTGTTATGCTGGGTCAGATCCTCGGTATGCAATCGAGCTTGGGTTTTGCATCAATGGTCGACCCGGCTAACGGGCAAAACACGCCGGTACTTGGTCAGCTGTTCATGCTGCTAGCGACCATGTTTTTTTTGGCGACCGATGGTCACTTGAAAATGCTGCAGCTGGTGGTGTTTAGTTTTAAGACCTTGCCGATTGGCAGTGGCTCTCTAACCTCTGTGGATTTTCGAGAGCTCGCGTTGTGGCTCGGCATCATGTTCAAAACGGCATTAGCGATGTCATTGTCGGGGATTATTGCGCTGCTAACGATTAACCTTTCTTTTGGTGTAATGACGCGTGCGGCACCTCAATTAAACATCTTTTCTTTGGGTTTTGCATTTGCGCTACTCGTGGGTCTGTTGCTTTGTTGGTACATCCTTGGCGGCTTATATAGTCACTATGAGCTATTTTGGATGCAGGGCGAACAACAGATATGTCGTCTAATCCGGTTAGATTGCTAGGAGACTGAAATGGCAGAGTCAGACGGTCAAGAACGCACAGAAGACGCCACGCCCAAACGCTTGCAACAGGCCAAAGAGAAAGGGCAGGTTGCAAGGTCAAAAGAGCTAGCGTCAGCGTCGGTACTTATTGTCGGTGCGATTGCATTAATGTGGTTTGGCGAATCGATGGCGAAGGCTTTGTTCGAGGCGATGCAACGCCTGTTCTCTTTGAGTCGCGACGAGATCTTTGACACCAATAAACTCTTAGAAATTGCCGGTGGTGCACTGGTGAACCTGCTGTTCCCGCTGTTTTTGATACTGATAACCTTGTTTGTTGCTGCCGTCATCGGCGCTGCGGGTGTCGGTGGGATTAACTTCTCAATGCAAGCGGCGATGCCAAAGGCGTCTAAGCTCAACCCACTGAGTGGTATCAAGCGTATGTTTGGCCTGCAAAGTTGGGTTGAACTGCTCAAGTCTATTCTTAAAGTAGCGCTCGTATCGGGGATGGCGATTTATCTGATTCAAGCCTCTCAGCATGATTTAATGCAGCTGAGTATGGATGTGTACCCGCAGAACATCTTTCATGCCTTGGATATCTTGCTCAATTTCATCCTGTTGATCAGCTGCTCACTGCTGATTGTGGTGGCGATTGATATCCCGTTCCAGATCTGGCAACACGCCGATCAATTGAAGATGACCAAACAAGAAGTCAAAGACGAATTCAAAGATACTGAAGGTAAGCCGGAAGTGAAAGGCCGAATTCGTATGCTTCAAAGGGAAGCGGCTCAGCGTCGCATGATGGCAGACGTTCCTCAAGCAGATGTGATTGTGACCAACCCGGAACACTTTTCAGTGGCGCTGCGCTATAAGCAGAATCAAGACAAAGCACCAATTGTGGTTGCTAAAGGTGTCGACCACATGGCGATGAAGATCCGAGAGATTGCGCGTGCAAACGACATCTATATAGTTCCAGCGCCGCCATTGGCGAGGGCGCTTTATCATACCACTGAGCTAGAACAACAAATTCCTGACGGTCTGTTTACGGCAGTTGCACAAGTGCTTGCATATGTTTTCCAGCTTAAACAGTACCGAAAACGAGGTGGTGAGCGACCAAAACTGCAAGATTCTAATATGCCGATCCCACCTGATTTACGTCATTAGATCAATTGCTTGAGCTCTGCGTGATGAACCCTGATAATAGCGAGCTAGCTAATCTTCCTTTTATAGAGGTGATGGCGATAATTTGACGTGAGATGTTGGTACAGTGTTTGCTGTAGTAGCCTGAACATTATAAGCCCATAGCAAACAGCCCTGACTAAGACCTAATCCACTTGTTCAGAGAGCTACAACATAGCGAAACTGTCTAGATTTATGAAATTCTCCCTGCCTTTTGTGGACAAGCTACCTAAAATCCCTAACCGTGCCATGCCTGCGATTGGTGCACCTGTTATGGTACTTGCAACGCTTGCTATGGTGGTGTTGCCCATTCCAGCTTTCTTGTTGGATATGTTCTTCACCTTCAATATTGCACTGTCTATGGTTGTGCTATTGGTATCGGTTTATACCCGCAGGCCTTTAGATTTCGCTGCATTCCCGACCGTCCTGCTGATTGCGACTCTACTTCGATTGGCCTTGAACGTTGCTTCGACACGTGTGGTATTGCTCCATGGTCACGAAGGTGGCGACGCGGCAGGTAACGTGATTGAAGCCTTCGGTAACGTGGTTATCGGTGGTAACTACGCGGTTGGTTTAGTGGTGTTCTTGATTCTTATGATCATCAACTTCATGGTTGTAACCAAAGGTGCGGGTCGTATCTCGGAAGTAAGCGCGCGTTTCACGTTAGACGCCTTACCGGGTAAACAGATGGCAATCGATGCCGACTTGAACGCAGGTTTGATCGACCAAGACCAAGCGCGTCTGAGACGTTTTGAAGTCACCAAAGAAGCTGACTTCTACGGTTCGATGGACGGTGCTTCTAAGTTTGTTAAAGGCGATGCGATCGCTGGTATCTTAATCTTATTCATCAACATCATTGGTGGCTTGAGCATTGGTATGGCTCAGTTTGATCTTGGTTTTGGTGAAGCAATCGAAATCTACACGCTACTGACTATCGGTGATGGTCTGGTTGCACAAATTCCATCTCTATTACTGTCTATTGCAGCTGCGATGATGGTAACGCGCCAAAATACTGATGAAGATATGGGTGAGCAACTTGTCTTCCAGATGTTCGACAATCCAAAAGCCTTGATGATCACCGCCGCCATCCTTGGCATCATGGGTATTGTTCCGGGTATGCCACATTTCTCGTTCTTGAGCCTTGCCATCGTTGCAGGCGCGGGGGCGTATTACATCGATAAAAAGAACAAGAAGAAGGCGGAAGAGCCTAACCTTCCGGCGACAGTTGAAGCGAATGGAGAAGTAGGCTCTCAGAAGGAGCTCTCTTGGGATGATGTTCAACCTGTCGATATTATTGGTTTAGAAGTGGGTTACCGTTTAATTCCTTTGGTTGATAGAGACCAAGGTGGTGAATTGCTTGAACGCGTTAAAGGTGTGCGTAAAAAGCTGTCTCAAGACTTTGGTTTCTTGATCCCAGCGGTACACATTCGCGATAACCTAGAACTGACACCAAACAGCTACCGTATTACCCTGATGGGTGTTGCTGTGGGTGAAGCTGAGATTAAGCCAGACATGGAGCTCGCGATTAACCCGGGCCAAGTCTATGGCATGATCGATGGCGAGCCGACGATTGACCCTGCCTTTGGCCTTGAAGCGGTTTGGATTCGTGAAGAGCAGCGTGAACACGCACAAGCTCTAGGTTATACCGTTGTAGATTCTTCTACAGTACTGGCGACACACCTTAGCCAGCTGCTAACCAACAACGCATCGCAGCTCATTGGCCACGAAGAAGTTCAGAACTTACTTGAGATGCTCAGCCGCTCAACACCTAAGCTGGTGGAAGGTTTTGTACCGGATCAATTGCAGTTGGGTGTGGTTGTGAAAGTGCTACAGAACCTGCTGAATGAAGCGATTCCAATTCGTGACATTCGAACCATAGTCCAAACTTTGTCGGAGTATTCAGGTAAGAGTCAAGAACCTGACATACTTACTGCGGCGGTTCGCATCTCATTGAAACGATTAATTGTTCAGGAAATCAATGGTATAGAGCCCGAGTTACCAGTGATAACCTTGATTCCTGAGCTGGAACAAATCTTGCATCAAACCATGCAGGCATCCGGCGGAGAATCTGCTGGTATTGAACCTGGTTTAGCCGAACGTTTACAGACCTCCCTCAGCCACGCTACGCAAGAGCAGGAGCTGAAAGGTGAACCAGCGGTGCTACTGACCTCTGGTGTGTTACGCTCGACTCTGGCTAAGTTCGTGAAAAACACGATCCCAAGCTTGAGAGTCTTGTCTTACCAAGAGATACCGGACGAAAAACAGATACGTATAGTACAAGCTGTTGGTAATTAAGCCGCCTAATTAGAACGGACGATCGAATTGAAAATTAAACGATTTTTTGCAAAAGATATGCGAACGGCGCTGCTCCAAGTTAAAGAAGAACTTGGTTCAGAAGCGGTGATCATGTCTAACAAAAAGGTCGCAGGTGGCGTGGAAATTGTTGCCGCTATTGATGGCGAATCCAGCCCGTCGACAGCGAGCCAGAGATTAAATAAACCTCAGCAGCCTGCACAAAGCCAATATACGCAAATGGCCGCGCCCGCAGCTCCTGCTGGGCGACGTCAACTAGACGATGACAAGGTTAGCCTACAGTCGAATGTTGAAGGTGGACGCTCAATGACTAAGCGCTTTGCGAATATGCTTAAGCAATACAGTCATGGCGCCGATGATGAGCCACAGCATCGTGCAGAAAATGAAGATTCATTGTCAGCATTGCTCAATCGCCAATCAAGCACGGGCCATAAGCCTCATAGTCATCAGACTCAAAGCAATTTGCAGTCTCATGGCCATCAGCAATCTCACGGTAACCAACAGTCTCACGGAAATCTTGATTCTGCATTTGCTCGTGAAACGGGTTTGTCTAAGTTGATTGCTGAAGACCGCAGAGTAGAGCGCCCGACACCTCGCTTGGATCCTACCCGTTATGATCGTGGTCGAGAGAACACTCAGTCCAAAGGTTCTGATACTGAAATGGAAACGATGCGCGAAGAGATGACCTCAATTCGTCGTCTGTTAGAGCATCAAGTTTCTGGGTTGATGTGGCAAGAAGTTGAGCGCCGTGAACCACTGAGAGCCATGCTTATTAAGCGCCTTGAACGTATGGGTGTATCTGCAGAGCTTGCCGATCAAATGGCTTGCTACATTCCTGAAGATACTAAACCTGCACGTGCATGGAAGGCTCTGTTAGCTCTGGTTGCTGACCAAATCTCCGTTACACAAAAAGATATTTTAAAACGCGGCGGTATTGTGGCTCTACTTGGCCCAACCGGCGTGGGTAAAACAACGACTGTTGCAAAGCTAGCTGCACGTGCTGCCATGGAATATGGCGCTGATAACGTCGCACTAGTGACAACTGACACATATCGTATAGGTGCACATGAGCAGTTATCGATCTACGGCCGAATTATGGGTTGTCCTGTAAGAGTTGCTAAAGATTCTAGCGAACTGGCCGATGTAATATATCAGTTACGTAATCGTCGCCTGATTCTGGTCGATACTGCAGGCATGGGACAACGAGATGTTCGCCTATCTGAGCAGTTAGACACATTGATGCAAGAGAGTGGTTCCGTTATCAATAGCTACCTTGTGTTGCCTGCAACCGCGCAACGCAAAGTGCTGCAAGAAACAATTGAACACTTTAGAAGAATCCCGTTGTCGGGATGCATCATGACTAAGCTGGATGAATCCCTAAGTCTAGGTGAATTCATCAGTGTCGTAATACAAAATGCATTACCAGTTGCTTACATAGCAAATGGTCAACGAGTTCCTGAAGATATCGTTATAGCTCAGCCAAAGTACATGATTGCTAAGGCTAATGAGCTATTAGAAAAATCTACAGAGAATGAACCTCATTACTGGAATAGCGATTCTGAAGGGCTCTAGGCGGCGGATAAATATGAATGAAAATATGATACATGACCAAGCTAGCGGCCTCCGTCGCTTAACCAAGCCTTCACTCACAAAAGTTATCGCTGTAACCGGTGGTAAGGGAGGCGTTGGTAAATCTAATGTGACGTTAGGTATGGCTATTTGCATGGCGCGCCAAGGCAAAAAAGTCATGGTGCTAGATGCCGATTTAGGACTAGCGAACGTCGATATCATGCTAGGTATTCGTTCTAAACGAAACCTTGGGCATGTGTTGGCTGGCGAATGTGAACTTAAGGATGCGATTGTCGAAGGGCCGCACGGAATTAAAATTATTCCAGCGACATCGGGCACTCAAAGCATGACTGAACTTTCACACGCACAGCATGCTGGTTTGATTCGCGCATTCGGTTCGCTTGAAGACGAGATGGATATCTTGTTGGTTGATACCGCAGCCGGTATTTCGGACATGGTGATCAGCTTCTCAAGAGCGGCGCAAGACGTGGTTGTCGTGGTATGTGATGAACCTACCTCGATCACGGATGCATATGCTTTGATTAAGCTTTTAAGCAGAGAACACCAAGTTCAGCGATTCAAAGTTGTTGCAAATATGGTCAGAAGCTACCGCGAAGGCCGAGAATTATTTGCAAAGTTGACTTTGGTCACAGAGCGCTTCTTGAATGTGAGCCTCGAACTCGTAGCATGTATTCCTTTAGATGATAAAGTACGTCAATCAGTCAAGAGACAGAAAATCGTAGTCGATGCGTTTCCTCGCTCTCCAGCTGCATTGGCAATCAGCTCTTTGGCTAACAAAGCCTTGACCTGGCCAATACCAAAAACACCGAGCGGACACTTGGAGTTCTTTGTTGAAAGGCTGCTGAATCGTACTGAATTTATAGAGGAACCATTTGGTGAATAAAGCGCTTACTTACGACCAACACGCTAATCACAATAGCCAACAGGCTTTTTTTGAGAAGTACTCTGTGTTGGTTAAACGTATCGCTCATCACTTGTTGGGGCGATTACCGCCTAATGTATTGGTTGATGACTTAATTCAAGCTGGCATGATCGGCTTGATTGAAGCGCAACAAAACTATGATGGTACCAAAGGCGCAAGCTTTGAGACGTATGCTGGTATTCGGATTCGCGGGGCAATGTTGGATGACATTCGCCGTGGGGACTGGGTGCCGAGATCGGTTCATAAGAACAATCGAGAAATCAGCAGTGCAATTGCGGAATTAGAGGGTATCCTCAACCGCGACCCGAGTGATGCCGAAGTGGCAAAACACATGGGGCTCAGTTTAGAGCAGTATCACAGTGCTTTAACTGACATTAATTGCTCAAGACTGGTTGGAATTGAAGATTTAGGCGTCTCAGATGATGTAATATCTCCGAATGAAGACTCTCAAGATAATACGCCTTTTCAAGGGGTTGCTGATGAGTCATTCCGCCAAGCTTTGATCGATTCGATAAAACAACTTCCGGAAAGGGAAGGCCTTGTGCTTTCGCTTTATTACGACGAAGAACTCAATTTAAAAGAGATTGGGGAAGTGTTAGGTGTCAGCGAATCTCGTGTCAGCCAAATACTGAGCCAATCTATGCAGCGTTTACGCACTAAGTTAAGTGCTTGGACACAGAACGACTAACAACACTGATCCTATTCAGTGGAGGCTAATTTGAACAAAAACATGAAAATTCTCATTGTTGATGATTTTTCAACGATGCGCCGAATTGTTAAAAACCTACTTCGCGATTTAGGTTTCAACAACACTCAAGAAGCAGATGATGGCTTGACCGCGTTACCTATGCTGAAAAAAGGCGAATTTGATTTCGTGGTAACTGACTGGAACATGCCAGGCATGCAAGGGATTGACCTGCTTAAACACATTCGCGCAGACGCAGAACTTAAGCACCTTCCAGTGCTTATGATCACAGCTGAAGCGAAGCGTGAGCAGATCATCGAAGCTGCGCAAGCGGGTGTTAATGGTTACATTGTGAAGCCTTTCACTGCTGCAACGCTGAAAGAGAAACTTGATAAGATTTTTGATCGCTTATAAGCATCAATAAATTTAGGCACTTCTAGGTAAACACTGACTGATAAGTTATCTGTTTATCTCGATAGCCTAAGCGCACAAAGTATGCGGAGTAAGGCCGAATTCAGGATGATTTCATTAGAACAAGCAAAAAAATTAGTAGAGCTGCTTGAGAACGATGAGCAGCAAAATGCTGATTCTCTTGTGAGAAGCATTTATGAAGATAACTTTAGTCTTCAAGACAATCCAATGCTTCAAGAAATAGGAAGTCTGACACGCGACCTCCACGACTCTTTGACTCAATTCAATTTCGATGAACGCATCAGCGTTATCGCAAATGACGAAATCCCTGATGCAAGGGATCGCCTTCAGTATGTCATTGATAAAACGGAAGTTGCGGCAAATAAGACGATGGACGCTGTCGATCGCTGTATGCCAATCGCAGACAACCTACACGAGTGTTTACTTCAAGTAAGGCCTCAATGGAATGAACTGATGCATGGCCGCATTGAGCTGGCACAATTTAAAGCTTTATGTCACCGCATTGATGGATTGCTTGTCCAAGTAGAAGGCGACAGTACTGAACTACGCGGACAATTGACTGAAATCTTGATGGCTCAGGATTTCCAAGATTTAACTGGGCAGATAATCAGCAAAGTTATTACCTTGGTGAATGAGGTGGAAGGACGTTTGGTCGAGATTCTCACGGTATTCGGTGCGAATCAAAAAGAGCCAACTCCAGAGTCAGAGAAGAAAGCATCGATTGCGCCTGAAGGTCCAATTATGAACCCAGAAGAGCGCGAAGACGCTGTCGCATCTCAAGATGAAGTCGACGATTTGTTATCCAGTCTTGGATTTTAAAGGTAACGTATGAGCTACGATTTAGACGAAGATATTCTTCAGGACTTTTTAGTCGAAGCAGGAGAGATCCTTGAACTCCTATCAGAACAACTGGTAGAGCTTGAGAATAACCCTGACGACAAAGACCTATTAAATGCTATTTTCCGTGGTTTCCATACAGTAAAAGGTGGTGCTGGTTTCCTAGCATTAACTGAGCTGGTGGATACTTGTCATGGTGCTGAGAATGTGTTCGACATTCTGCGAAACGGCCAACGCAGCGTAACATCAGGTTTGATGGATACCATGCTGCAGGCGCTAGATACAGTCAATGTACAGTTTCGCGCCGTGCAAGATCAGGAACCTTTAGTGCCAGCCGACCAATCTTTATTGGATGAACTTCACCGTCTCTGTAAACCAGAGTCTGCGGATGAAGTGGCACCAGTAGAAGCGCCTGCACCTATTATCCCTGAACCTGTTGTTGCAGCGCCTGAGCCTGTTATTGCTCCGGAACCTACTGCTGAAAGCTCAAACATCAATGCATCTTCAGTCGATGATATCTCTGAAGATGAGTTTGAACGCTTGCTTGATGAGCTTCACGGTAAAGGTGGTTCACCAACAGCGCCTTCTGCACCAACACCGCCGCCAGCACCCGCTGCACCTCAGTCTGTTGCTGACAGTGGTGATATTACTGATGACGAATTTGAAAAGTTATTAGATGAATTGCACGGTGCGGGTAAGAGCCCGACAGCGGCAAGTTCAACGCCTCCTCCACCGCCAACGCCGCTAGCAGCACCTGTTTCGGCGATGTCTGAAGGCGATGATCTGATGACTGACGAAGAGTTCGAGAAGTTACTTGACCAACTACATGGCTCAGGTAATGGACCTTCGATTGAAGAATTGGATGCCGCGACTAAGCCAGCAGAAGTTAAGGCAGTAGCACCTCAAGCTGCGCCTAAACCTGCTGCGCCAGTTGCCGTTAAAGCTGAGCCAAAACCGAGCGCTCCAGCAAAAGCTGAAGTTAAAGTGCCGGCTAAGAAGCAACAAGCTGAAGCGACAGTTCGTGTTGATACATCAACACTGGACACCATCATGAACATGGTGGGTGAACTGGTATTGGTGCGTAACCGACTAGTCAGCCTAGGCCTCAACAGCAACGACGAAGAAATGTCGAAAGCTGTCTCTAACTTAGATGTTGTTACTGCAGACCTTCAAGGTGCGGTAATGAAGACTCGTATGCAGCCGATCAAGAAAGTATTTGGTCGCTTCCCACGAGTTGTCCGTGACCTTGCTCGTAGCTTGAAGAAAGACATCGTTCTTGAAATGCGTGGCGAAGAAACGGACCTTGATAAAAACTTAGTAGAAGCACTTGCTGATCCCCTGATTCACTTGGTGAGAAACTCTGTCGATCATGGTATTGAAATGCCAAACGACCGTGTTGCTGCGGGTAAATCACAAACGGGTAAAGTGATTCTGTCTGCCTCTCAAGAAGGTGACCACATTGAACTGGCTATCGTTGATGACGGTGGCGGTATGGACCCTGATAAGCTTCGTGCTATCGCGGTTAAACGTGGCCTGATGGATGAAGATGCAGCGTCTCGCTTATCAAATAAAGAGTGTTTTAACCTGATTTTTGCTCCTGGCTTCTCAAGCAAAGAGCAGATCTCGGATATCTCTGGTCGTGGTGTGGGTATGGACGTTGTGAAAACAGCGATCAACACACTGAACGGCTCTATTGATATTGATTCAGAAATGGGACAGGGCACCAAGATCACCATCAAGGTTCCACTAACCCTAGCGATTCTACCAACCTTGATGGTCGGTGTTGCAGGTCACCCATTTGCATTGCCATTGGCATCGGTTAACGAGATTTTCCACCTAGATTTAAGCCGCACAAACGTGGTTGATGGTCAGCTGACGATCATCGTTCGCGATAAGTCTATTCCGTTGTTCTACTTGCAAAACTGGCTTGCACCTAAAGCGGGTATTGTTGAACTGCGCAAAGGACACGGTCATGTTGTTATCGTGCAACTTGGTAGCCAACGTGTTGGTTTTGTTGTCGATACGCTGATCGGTCAAGAAGAAGTAGTCATCAAGCCGCTTGATAAGCTTCTGCAAGGCACGCCAGGAATGGCAGGCGCGACAATTACAAGTGACGGACACATTGCATTGATTCTAGATGTGCCGGACTTGTTGAAGCAGTACGCAGCAGCGTCAAGAATTTAATTTAAGGATAAATATGGCGATTAAAGTATTAGTCGTTGATGATTCGAGTTTTTTTCGTCGTCGCGTTAGCGAGATCATCAACTCAGAGGCTCGCCTAGAAGTCATTGATGTTGCAGTAAACGGTAAAGAAGCCGTTGAGAAAGCGAAACAGCTAAGACCTGACGTAATCACTATGGACATTGAAATGCCTGTCATGGACGGTATCACTGCCGTTCGTGAAATCATGGCCGCGTCTCCAACGCCTATTTTGATGTTTTCATCGTTAACGCATGATGGAGCGAGAGCAACGTTAGATGCGTTAGATGCAGGTGCTCTCGACTTCTTACCTAAGAAGTTTGAAGATATTGCACGTAACCGCGACGATGCAGTTGCATTGCTTCAACAGCGTGTGATTCAGATTGCAGCAAAGCGTGCGTTTATGCGCCGTGCTCCTATTACGCCGAGAGCGACAGCAACGACTTCAACAGCTACGCCATTGCGCCAGCCGATTTCAACAGCAGCTTCGACTTCGACAGCGAAGCCTGCGGTTGCATCTACGGCGAAATTCAGAGCGTCAGGTAAGAAGTATCAATTAACAGCAATTGGTACGTCGACTGGCGGCCCTGTTGCTCTACAGAAGATTTTGACTCGCATCCCTGCTAACTATCCACACCCAATTGTGTTAGTTCAGCATATGCCAGCAACATTCACTGCTGCTTTTGCGAGCCGATTGAACACCTTGTGTAAGATTGAAGTTCGCGAAGCGCAAGACGGTGATGTGTTAAAACCTGGCGTGGCGTATCTTGCTCCAGGTGGTAAACAGATGATGGTTGATGGCCGCGCAGGGTCTGCACGTCTAAGAATTATCGATGGCGGCGACCGCATGAACTACAAGCCTTGTGTGGATGTCACATTCGGCTCTGCAGCGAAGATCTACGGCGACAAAGTGTTGTCTATGATCCTGACTGGTATGGGCGCAGATGGTCGAGAAGGTTCGCGTATGTTGAAAACTGCGGGCTCGACAATTTGGGCACAAGACGAAGATAGCTGTGTTGTATATGGTATGCCTCAAGCTGTAGCAAAAGCTGGCATTTCTACTGAAGACCTCCCTCTAGACCGTATCGCGGAAAGGATCTTGGTCGAAGTTGGGTTAGCTTAGGTAAATCGAAATGATTGTTTGGAGTGTTGCAAACCAAAAAGGTGGTGTTGGTAAAACGACCACGACCGTGACTCTAGCAGGTTTACTTGCGTTGAAGGGGCACCGTGTTCTGTTGGTTGATACTGACCCACATGCATCACTGACCACCTATCTGGGTTACGATTCAGATACGGTGGAATCGAGCCTGTTTGATCTGTTCCAGTTGCGTGAGTTTAACGTGCAGACGGTAAGACCTTTGCTTTTACAAACAGAAGTCGAAGGTATCGATATTATCCCTGCGCACATGTCTTTGGCGACATTAGACCGTGTAATGGGAAATCGAAGCGGCATGGGGTTGATCTTAAAGCGTGCTTTAGCCGCTTTGAAAGACGACTATGACTATGTATTGATCGATTGCCCGCCAATTCTGGGTGTGATGATGGTCAATGCATTGGCTGCTAGCGATCGTATATTGATTCCGGTACAGACTGAGTTTTTGGCGATGAAGGGCTTAGAGCGCATGATTCGCACTTTGACCATCATGCAGAAGTCTCGCAAAACACCGTTTAAGGTTACGATTGTCCCAACGATGTACGACAAGCGAACCAAAGCCTCACTGCAAACATTAACGCAGCTCAAAGATGATTACCCAAACCAAGTTTGGACGTCTGCTGTGCCGATTGATACCAAGTTTCGAGATGCGAGCCTAAAGCGCTTGCCAGCCTCTCATTTTGCATCGGGTAGCCGTGGTGTATTTGCTTATAAACAGTTGCTTATTTATCTCGAAAGGTTGGCGATAAATGAGCGCGAATAAAGAATCAACATTGGCGCAGCCAAGTCTCTCCAGTGAACAAGCACTGGATGATTATTTTACTGCGCTGTTAGGTGATGAAAGCTTTGAATCTGACGATTTTTTTGTTGACGAGTCGAGCGACGAATCGCAATCTGAAGAGCCAGAGCCAGAGCCAGAGCCAGAGCCAGAGCCAGAGCCAGAGCCAGAGCCA
>NZ_JBFSUR010000045.1:0-36497 GCF_041467535.1 Vibrio sp. 10N.247.311.47 | reverse complement strand
ATTTCACAATAATTCATCAATCTTAATTAGATCACATTTTTACTTTAATTGGTATCAGCCAAGTCGACTATATTGATCCCCATCGAAGCAGAAATCCTAGAGTCTTTTTGATTTATATTTGTTCGATTTTTAATTGATAATTACCTACCTTGAATAGAATATTGTCTTAGAAATGTAAGTGCTTACTTATCTCAGTCTCTTTTATAAGCAATTAACAACACAATCCACACTTCTTTATGAGAATTATTCTCAATATTTTGTTACATTTTGGTCGTTATTACTAAAAGGCAACAAATATGGATATTTCCCGTCGTAAGTTTATTCAATCATCTCTCGCTATATCTGCATTAACAGTACTACCCGCTTGTTCAATGAAGCGGTCTGCTGATGAGCAAGGAAAGTATGTTTATGACTTAACTGCTGAACCTTCAACGGCTGAGTTAGTAGCGGGATTTGATACCAATGTCTTAGCCTTTAATGGACAGATCCCAGCTCCGACGATTCGATGTCGACAGGGTGAAAAGGTCACAATTCGTTTTACGAATAAGCTATCAGAGCCGACGACTATCCATTGGCATGGCTTAAGAATTCCTATCGAAATGGACGGTGTTCCCTTCTTAAGTCAGCCACCGATCATGCCAGGTGAAACATTCATTTATGAGTTTACGCCGCCAGATGCTGGCACATTTTGGTATCACCCACATATGAATAGCGTTAAACAGCTTGGTAAGGGCTTAGTTGGCCTTATTATCGTAGAAGAGAGTAATCCAATACGGTTCGATGAAGAACACGCATTGATGCTTAAACATTGGCATATCGATAAGCAAGGTCAATGGAAAGACTTAATGATTCCAAGACTCAGTGCTCGTATGGGTACTCCAGGAGAGTGGAGTAGCGTCAATGGTGTTCATGAACCTGTATACCAATTAAAGCAGCACGCAACGACTCGACTGCGTATCGCGAATGTCGATAATACGATCACTTATCCTATTGCTGTCGAAGGGGCTGAGGCATGGGTGATTGCCATTGATGGTAACCCTGTAAAGACGCCATATAAACTGACTCAACATAAAATCGGCCCAGGGATGCGTGTGGATATTGGACTGATAGCGCCCAAAGTAGGCGAGCGAGTTAATGTTCTTCAAATGAAGGGCCGCTTTCCTTTCTCTTTATGTGAGTTCGAGGTAGTAGGTTCCCCCCTTACTGAAGGGCGTTTATTGCCATTGCTACCTCTTAACCCGGTACCTAATCTAGATCTTGCTAATGCTGAAGAGATCGATTTTGTGTTCGAGTGGGAAGGTGCGGTATCACCAGTTTCTAAAAATGGGAAATCGATGCCTAAGTTTTGGCTTACTAATAAAAGATCATGGGAAGGAATGAGCAAAGACAATATTCCTGAGCCGTTGACGACTTTAGAGTTAGGTAAGACTTACATATTCGATCTAAAGAACGTCACCCAATACCATCACCCGATCCATATTCACGGTCATACATTCACTGTATTGGAACTTGATGGGAAGAAAGTTGAAGAGCCTTTCCATACCGATACAGTGTTACTTGGAAAAAACGGCCGAGCTAAAGCTGCATTTGTTGCAGATAACCCTGGCCGCTGGATGTACCACTGTCATGTTATAGAACACATGAAAACGGGTTTAATGGGGTACATTGAAGTTAAGTGACACCTGTAACGTTTAATATTTGCGCATGCATTCTTAGTTTCTACCCTCGCTTTTATCGGCGTTAAAGCTAGAATATAGGGATTATTGTTAGGGAGGATTCATGGGTCAGTTATCTATTCTAGGTTTTATCGCCATCGGTGGCGCGTTTGGTGCTTGTTCACGTTACTTGATTTCAGAGTTATGCGTTGTGATGTTAGGACGTGGTTTTCCTTACGGTACGTTGACTGTTAACGTGATTGGCTCTTTGATTATGGGATTGCTCATCGCCGCGTTTGAAAATGAGATGGTCGCGACGGAACCGTGGAGACAAATTATCGGTCTTGGTTTCCTAGGAGCACTGACTACATTTTCTACGTTTTCTATGGATAACGTACTTCTTATGCAGCAGGGCGCTTTCTTTAAGATGGGACTCAATGTGCTACTCAACGTGGTACTCAGTATTTCAGCGGCATGGATCGGCTTCCAACTTTTGATAAAGTCTTAAAACTTTCTTACGATTTGTTAACAACTCGGCTTGGTTTATCCAAGCCGTTTTTATATACTCGATCGAACTTGTCGGAGTGCCATATGGCTGAGACCGTTAACTCGGGATCCGTTGAACCTGATCAGGCTAATACCTGCGAAGGGAACAAGAGTAGATATCTAACTAGAATCCTTCTAGAGATCTATCTCCAGATCACAACTGTATTTCTTACCGTGATCCCTCTTGTAGCATCTAATCCGTCAAGCATTTTTATCCCTATAAATAATGGCTAAAAGCCAAGGAAAAATGCTATGTCGACTCGTAAACAAGCAAGACTGGAAGCGAAGAATTTCATTGATTCTTTATCCGTACAACCCTATCCAAACTCAAAAAAAGCTTACATCCAAGGATCTCGAGAGGACATTCAAGTCCCTGTCCGAGAAATATCACTCGCTGATAGCCTTGTTGGTGGTAGCAAAAAAGAGCCTGTATTCGAACCTAATGTACCCATTCAAGTTTACGATACCTCAGGTGTTTACACAGACCCTACACATCAAATAGACCTGTATAGCGGTCTTCCTAAGTTGCGAGAGCAATGGATTGAAGAGCGTGGTGATACGGAACTGTTAGACGACGTAAGCTCTGTTTACACCAAAGAACGTTTAGAAGATGAAACTCTAGACGACCTTCGCTACGGCAACCTGCCTAGAATTCGTCGCGCGACAGACAACCAATGTGTTACTCAGCTGCACTATGCTCGTCAGGGTATTATCACACCTGAAATGGAGTACATTGCCATACGTGAGAACATGGGACGTCAGAAGTTCGCTGATGAGCAGCTTAACCATCAACATCCTGGCCATAACTTTGGTGCAAATCTGCCGAAAGAAATTACTCCTGAGTTCGTGCGTAAAGAGGTTGCTGAAGGTCGAGCTATTATCCCTTCAAACATCAACCACCCAGAATCAGAACCGATGATTATTGGTCGAAACTTCTTAGTGAAGGTGAACGCTAATATCGGTAACTCTTCAGTAAGCTCTTCGATTGAAGAAGAAGTTGAGAAGCTAGTATGGTCGACTCGCTGGGGTGGCGATACCGTGATGGACCTTTCTACTGGTCGTAATATTCACGAGACTCGCGAATGGATCCTACGTAATAGCCCAGTACCAATTGGTACGGTTCCTATGTATCAAGCGCTTGAAAAAGTGAATGGCGTTGCGGAAGACCTTAACTGGGAAGTGATGCGCGATACCTTGATTGAACAAGCAGAGCAGGGTGTTGATTACTTCACTATTCATGCTGGCTTGTTGCTTCGCTACGTTCCTATGACCGCTAAACGTGTGACTGGTATTGTCTCTCGTGGCGGCTCCATCATCGCGAAATGGTGTCTTGCTCATCACCAAGAAAGTTTCCTTTATACCCACTTCCGTGAGATCTGTGAGATCTGTGCGAAGTACGATGTGGCTTTGTCACTAGGTGACGGCCTACGTCCTGGCTCTATTGCAGATGCCAATGATGAGGCTCAGTTCTCGGAGTTACGTACTCTAGGTGAGTTAACTAAAGTGGCTTGGGAATACGATGTTCAGGTGATCATTGAAGGTCCTGGACATGTACCTATGCATCTTATTAAAGAGAACATGGATGAGCAGTTAGAGCACTGCCATGAAGCGCCTTTCTATACGTTAGGCCCGCTGACCACTGATATTGCACCGGGTTATGACCACATTACCTCTGGTATTGGCGCGGCGATGATAGGTTGGTACGGCTGTGCGATGCTTTGTTATGTAACACCTAAAGAGCATTTGGGCTTACCAAATAAAGAAGATGTGAAGACTGGCTTGATTACTTACAAGCTGGCAGCACATGCAGCAGACTTGGCAAAAGGGCATCCGGGCGCACAAATCCGAGATAATGCATTATCTAAAGCTCGTTTTGAATTCCGTTGGGAAGACCAATTTAATCTAGCTTTAGATCCAGAAACAGCCCGTTCTTTCCACGATGAAACCCTGCCACAAGAATCGGGCAAGGTTGCTCACTTCTGCTCTATGTGTGGACCTAAATTCTGTTCAATGAAGATCTCTCAAGAAGTTCGAGAGTACGCGAAAGACACTGAACAAGTGGCTGCTGATCAGGCTATCGAGATTAAGATGCTTGATAATCCGTTGGAAGGGATGCGTCAGAAATCACAAGAGTTCCGTGATACTGGCTCTGAACTTTATCACCCAGCAGTAGGCGCAAAAGAAGCTCAATTAGAGGAATAATGACAGTGAAGATTCTTATCCCATCTCAAAATATTGAGCTAACGGGAGAGGTGCAAAGCTGTCTATTGGTTGCTAAGCGACAAGGCTTGGCAACCGATGCAGTTGAGTTGGGTGTAAGCCCAACTCAATGCTTCTCTATCGTTGATGCTCAGCAAGCGTTATCTATTGGTTTTGCTCATGATGTTGATTCATTGGCGGAGTGTCGCTCAAGTGAGCTTGATCATATCGTTTATTACAGTCATTCAGTGGCGCTAGCTGGTGTCCGCGATGCCTTGGCACAAACTCCGAATACCATCTATATCGGTGTCTTAGATGACTCAGCTGCATTGGATATCTGGTCACAGCTAGATTCTAATCGTGCTATCAAGAGTGAAACTCCAGCTCATCAGGAGTTAGATAGTCGTGGCCACTTTGCTTGGTTACTTACTTTGTTGGCGTTGGAATTCCCATTAGAAGATGCACTGGTTTTAGCTCGCGCAGCATCTAGTGTTTCACGTGGAACATGGCCAGCAAACTATCAAAACTTTCCTATTCCCGTTCTCGAAGATGAGCGACTGGATATTAGTGTTGGTTGGGCGCACCAAGGAACATCACTGTCGTTCCCGGAATTGAGTAAGAGTAGCCTAGGACTATACCCAGTGGTTGTTGATGTTGAGTGGATCGAAAGGCTGCTCAAGCTTGGAATTAACACAGTTCAACTGCGTATTAAGAACCCACAGCAAGCAGATTTAGAACAACAAATCGCGCGATCTATCGAACTCGGTAGAGAGCACAACGCTCAGGTTTTTATCAATGACTATTGGCAATTGGCACTTAAGCATGATGCTTTTGGTGTTCATTTGGGGCAAGAGGACATCGAAGAATCCAACCTATCTCAACTGAGCCAAGCTGGTATTAAGATCGGTCTATCGACTCATGGCTATTACGAGTTGCTACGTATTGTGCAAATCAACCCAAGCTATATTGCGCTGGGGCATATATTCCCAACCACCACTAAGCAGATGCCATCGAAGCCTCAAGGACTTGTGCGTTTATCTCTCTATCAGCAGCTGATTGATACTATCCCATACACAGAAGAACTCACCGGTTATCCGACAGTTGCGATTGGTGGAATTGACCAGTCGATGGCCGCACAGGTGTGGAGTTGTGGGGTATCGAGCCTTGCTGTTGTACGTGCGATTACGTTAGCCGAAGACCCAAAACAAGTGATTGAGTTCTTCGAAGCATTAATGGCTGACCGTTCTTCAGGTGCTGCTAAAGAGGTAACTCAGGAGCTAAGTCATGCTGAATGATTTCGAATTCATTCGTTATCAACGACAACTCGCACTTCCTGAAGTGGGTGAGCAAGGGCAACGCAATCTATTAGATAGCCATGTATTGGTCATCGGTTGTGGTGGCTTAGGCAATGCTGCGGCTCTCTATCTTGCGGCTTCCGGTATCGGGAAAATCGTATTAGTTGATGATGATTGTGTGGATTCGTCTAACCTTCAACGACAAGTTGCGTTCAAGGAAAGCCAGTTAGGTTCGCCTAAGGTCGAAGCTCTGAAGCAAAAACTGACTGAGCTTAATGGTCGAAACCAAGTGAGAACCATCAATAGGCGAATGACTCAGAGCCAGCTTGAGCTTGAGGTGATGCTCGCTGATTTGGTGTTGGATTGTACTGACAACTTTGAGTCACGTCAGCAGGTTAACCAAGCATGTTTTGGTAGCAAGACACCTTTGGTTTCTGGTTCTGCGATCGGATGGAAAGGTCAGTTTATAGTCTTTGATTATCAGATGCAGAAAGGGTGCTATCACTGTTTGTTCCCGTTCAGTCATCATCCACAAACGACACGTTGTAGCGATAGCGGCATCATCGGCCCAGTTGTTGGCACCATAGGCAACCTCCAAGCACTGGCAGCGATTCAACGTATTAGCACTGGCGAGTTCCAGGTTGCAACACATCAGCTCAAACTGTTTGATGGTCAGACGATGAACTGGCAAAACTTAAGTGTCACTCAAGATAGTGAATGCCCCGTTTGCAGCGCATCTACAGTTAACTATTTAGAAGAAGAAACCCAATGAGCAACATAACGATCTCTATCAATGAGCAACCAGAACAGGTTGCACAATCGTCGTCTCTAGCGGATATCATCCAAGCGCTTTCACTACCCGATCTGGGTTGTGTCTTTGCTATCAATAATGCGGTTGTCCCGCGTAGTCAGTGGCAACAAAGGGTCGTCAATGAAGGCGATGCTATTTCTCTTTTCCAAGCTATTGCAGGAGGCTAACTATGTTAACTATCGCAGATAAAACATTTCAATCACGACTCTTTACTGGAACGGGCAAGTTCGCGAATAAACATTTAATGGCGAGTGCTATCGAAGCTTCCGGTTCTCAACTGGCAACCATGGCGTTGAAGAGAGTTGATATTCGCTCTGAGCAAGATGATATTTTACAGCCCATCATTGATGCTGGCGTGAACTTGTTACCAAATACCTCCGGGGCGAAGAACGCGAAGGATGCCATCTTTGCTGCGCATTTGGCTCGCGAAGCGCTAGGCACAAACTGGCTCAAACTGGAAATTCACCCTGATCCAAAGTACTTGATGCCAGACCCAATTGAGACATTAAAAGCGGCTGAGCAACTGGTTAAAGATGGCTTTGTTGTGTTGCCTTACTGTCATGCTGACCCAGTGTTGTGTAAACGATTGGAAGAGGTGGGTTGTGCTGCGGTTATGCCGCTAGGTGCGCCGATTGGGTCGAACAAAGGTATCGCTTCGGCAGACTTCTTAGAGATCATTATCGACCAAGCGAACGTCCCTGTGATTGTTGACGCTGGTATTGGTGCGCCATCTCATGCTGCTCGTGCAATGGAAATGGGCGCGGATGCCGTGTTAGTTAATACTGCAATTGCGGCTTCTCAACAACCCGTTGATATGGCGATTGCTTTTAAACTGGCAGTTGAAGCTGGCCGTATGGCTTACCTTTCTGGTCTTGCTGGACAGGTGTCTCATGCGGTTGCTTCTAGTCCGCTAACTTCATTCCTAGACGAGTAGTGTCCTTATGACGTTTGTTGATCGATTTAAACAGCTCAACTGGGATGACATTGGTATGTCCATCTTCAGTAAAGCGGCAGCGGATGTTGAGCGCGCTCTGAGTAAACCTAAACGCGACTTGGAAGACTTTAAGGCTCTTATCTCTCCGGCAGCAGAACCTTACTTAGAGCAGATGGCGCAAAAATCGTTGGCACTCACACGCAAGCGATTCGGCAATACAATGTCGTTGTATATTCCATTGTACCTCTCAAACTTATGTGCGAATGCGTGCACGTATTGTGGTTTCTCAATGGAGAACCGCATTAAGCGTCGCACACTTACTTTAGATGAAATCGATGCTGAAAGTGCCGCTATCAAAAAGATGAAGTTTGATAGTGTATTGTTGGTGACTGGTGAACATGAAACCAAGGTCGGGATGAAGTACTTCCGTGAAGTGCTACCGAATATTAAGGCACAATTTAACTATCTTGCGATGGAAGTACAGCCGCTTGATCAAGATGACTACGCAGAGCTTAAAACTCTCGGCTTAGATGCGGTGATGGTTTACCAAGAAACGTATAGCCCAAGTACCTACGCGGAACACCACTTGCGTGGCAATAAAATGGATTTTGAATACCGGCTCGAAACGCCCGATCGTTTGGCAAAAGCGGGTATTGATAAGATAGGTATTGGCGCTTTGATTGGCTTGGAAGATTGGCGTACCGACTGTTTCTTCGTGGCCGCTCACTTAGACTATCTTGAGCGTACTTATTGGCAAACACGTTACTCGATTTCATTCCCACGTCTTCGTCCGTGTGAGGGTGGTTTGCAGCTTAAATCGATTATGAGTGATAAACAGTTGGTTCAACTTATCTGTGCGTATCGTTTATTAAACCCTGAGGTTGAATTGTCTCTCTCGACTCGTGAGTCTGCAGCTTTCCGTGACAATGTGTTGCCATTGGGAATCACCAGTATGTCGGCTGCGTCTAAAACCCAGCCTGGTGGTTATGCTTCTGATGAAGAAGAACTCGAGCAATTTGAAATAAGTGATGAGCGAAGTGCTGCCGATGTTGAGTCAATGATTCGTCAACGTGGTTTTGATCCTGTGTGGAGAGACTGGCACAGTGCTTACTCTGGTTAGCGAACACGCAGATTTATGTTCCACGTGAAACATCGACGAAGTTAAATCGACAAATAAAAACGGCTACCCTAAGGTGGCCGTTTTTCATTTCATTAAGTTTGAATTAGCTAAGCATTAAGCATTAAGCATGAGCAAGTGGAGTGGTTGATTGGCGTAACCATTCCAATGTATCACCTTCAACTAATGGGCTAACATCGTTCCATACTTTCTGGTGGTAATCATTAAGCCATGCAAGTTCAGGTCGTGTCAGTAAATCGACGTTGATGTTGCGCTTATCGATAGGGCAACGTGTTAGCGACTCAAACGTTAGTACTGAGAAGTCACCTTGAGTTGGCAGCTCAACCACCAGTTCTAGGTTTTCGATACGGATACCAAATTCATCTGCACGGTAGTAACCCGGCTCGTTTGATAACACCATGCCTTCAACAAGAGGTACATCGATTAGCTTCTTAGAGATGCTTTGCGGACCTTCATGAACACTTAGGAAATGACCAACACCGTGACCAGTACCGTGGTCGTAGTCGAAGCCTTCTGCCCATAAGTGTTGGCGAGCTAGAATATCAAGTTGGAAACCACGAGTACCCTGTGGGAAACGTGCACGCGCGATACCGATGTGACCTTTAAGCGCTAACGTGAACTGCTGGATCATTTCGTCGCTTGGCTGGCCAATCGCGATAGTTCGAGTGATGTCGGTTGTACCATCTAGGTACTGACCGCCTGAATCGACTAGGTAAAGAGTATTCATCTCTAACTGACCTGGTTCAGGTTGATTCTCGTGGTTGTAGTGACACATTGCTGCGTTACCGCCTGCAGCTGAAATCGTGTCAAAACTTAGATCCATCAGTGTTGGGTCTTGTTCACGGAATGACTGTACTGTGTCTGCTAGTACCGCTTCGTTGTGCAGATTACCTTGCGCCACTTCTGCATCAATCCAAGATAGGAATTTTGCCATCGCCACGCCATCACGGATGTGACACGCTTTCATGCCGGCAATTTCTGTTTCGTTCTTCGCGGCTTTTGGCATTAGGCATGGGTCGGCTGCTTCAATGATATGAGCACCGGCGTTTTGGAGAACAAGCGTGTACCAAGCATTGCTTGTGCCTGAATCAACAGACACATTCTTACCTTCTAAAGATTGAAGGCGGGCTTCAAGCTCAGATGGGTGAGAAACACGAATACCATTACCAACGTGCGCTTCAAAGCCTGCAGGGATACGAGCGGGGTCTAAGAAGAAATCGACACTTTCATCGGCGTGAATGATTGCATTAGATAACACAACCGGCAGACGAGATACGTCTAAACCACGAATGTTGAGTAACCAGCAGATTGAATCCAGCTCAGTAAGGATAGCGGCATCAGTGCCTTTGGCTTTTAGTAGGCTTGCAATTTCTTCACGCTTACTTTCACTTGATTGGCCAACGGCGTCGGTTGCCATGAGGCGAACATCAGACACGACAGGCTCAGGGCGATCAGACCAAAGCTCATCAATCGGGTTTGCCGCTAGTGTTGTGAGTTCTACTTTATCAGCTAGTTTAGCTTGTGCGCCTTTCAACCAAGCCGCCGTATGCATGCGTGGGTCGAATGCAACTTTACTGCCTTGTGCGAGTGAATTGATGATCCAATCTAAAGCCGGTTCTTCAATAAGATGGCGATACTCAAATAGCTCACCAGGTACTTGTTTACGAACCTGGACGGTATAGCGACCATCAACAAAAATAGCCGCGTTTTCGCGAGTGATAACAGCCGCACCTGCAGAGCCAGTGAAACCGGTTAGCCAGTGAAGTCGCTCGTTGTGAGCTGGAACGTATTCACCTAGGTACTCGTCTTCATGTGGAATGATAACAGCATCTAAGTGGTTTGCTTCAAGCCAAGCTCGAACCGCAGTAACGCGTTCCGCAGTGATATTGTGCATCTGTGTTTATCCTTATTGTTAGGGTCCTTGTTAACACTCACAGTCGATATAAATGCGAGGGGACTTATTAGGTCAATAAGCTAGCGCTTTTGTTCGTTTGCTGCAAACGCTGAACGCCATTTTTATCTGAGGTGCAGAGTTTTTTCTTTGATGATATCTCGCAACCAAGTTAAGGCTGGGTCGTTTTCTCTATCACGGTGCCAAAACAGGGTGTATGCCATTGGTGGAAATTCCATTGGCAGAGGCACAACCACTAAGTCGAGTTGCTTCGCGACAAGATGGGTGAAGTGGCTTGGTGCGGTAAATACAAAGTCGGTGTAGGTACACAGGCTTGCCGCACTGTTGAAGTCGGGCACAGAGATAGCAATATCACGTTGGTGACCAAGGTCGGCAAGCTTATAGTCGAGCAGCCAACGATCGTTACCATCACATCTTACTTGTACATGACGCTGTGCAAGGTAGGTTTCCAGATCCCATTTGCCATTCAGAGCGGGGTGGTTGCGTCTTAGCACACACATCTGCGCGTCACGGTAGATCTCTTGCTCGCAAATATCATCTGGCGGCAGCATAGTTAAACGTGCGTCGTTGATGTCGATGTCTTTACCTGTGAGTCCGATATCGAGCTCACCGAGCTGCAGCTTCTTAAAGGTTTGCTCCGTCCAAGCGTGGGTGTTGATATTCACCTTAGGGGCTTGTCGAAATATCGCTGGTAAAAAGTGGGGAAGAATAAGTGGGTAAACGCTCTCAACAGCCGCAATGTGAAAACTGTGGTCACTGTTGTTGGGAATGAAGGTCTCTGGTTGGGTGAGCACATCAAGTTGGTTGATCAGCGTTTCTAATCGAGGTTTGAGAAAGACCGCCTTTGGTGTTGGTCGCAGACCATGAGCACTTCGCGTGAAAAGGGGATCATTAAATTGCTCACGAAGTTTGGCCAATGACTTACTAACCGCTGACTGGCTTAGGCACAATCGGTGGGCGGTGCGAGTCACACTTAGCTCTTCCATCAGCACCTGCAAGCAAACTAATAGATTGAGGTCGAGGCGCGATAGTTTCTCAATATTCATATGAGTTTCCTATTTGGAATAATGCTAATGAGTATATGCCATTTTTGTTCATATCTTTAGTTGGTTATTATGCACCTAAATTAACTCATTCGGAGAATCTTGTGCCTTCTAACGCGCTTCCAACCCCTAGTAAACTGCAGGTTGCTTTATTGGCAATGTTGGTTTTATTTAGCCCTCTGGCTATTGATATCTACCTACCAGCTCTGCCACAAATTTCGACAGCGTTTCACGTGGAACATGCACTAGCACAAGATACGATTACCTGGTTTTTATTCGCCATGGGTGTCGGGCAATTATTTGCTGGCCCTTTGGCTGATAAGCTAGGACGTCGAACCGTTGCATTGGGAGGTGTTAGTATCTATGCATTGAGTGCTTGCTTGGCGTGGGCAGCTCAATCGATTGATATGATGCTAATGGCTCGGCTGCTACAAGGCTTAGGAGCTTGTGCGACTTCTGTAGCAGCCTTTGCAACGGTTCGCGATCTATTTGGCCCAGAGAAGAGTGGCCGTATGATCAGCTACCTTAATGGTGCAATCTGTTTTATTCCTGCTTTGGCACCCATTCTTGGCGCTTGGTTAACACATCAATTTGGTTGGCGCTCGAACTTTAGCTTTATGGCAGGCTTTGCTGTCGTTGTTGGCACTATCTTATTCTTCCAAATGAAAGAGTCTAACCCTGCGACAGAAAAGGTTGCGGTATTCAAGCTTGAGCGATACTGGTCAGTATTGAAAACACCATCATTCCTTTTCCACGCAACCTTGTGTCTGATGGCGATGGCGGTTATCCTCGCTTATGTAACCTCTGCACCAGTTGTGTTGATGGAAAACCTAGGCCTGACCATGAAAGAGTTTACTTTCTGGTTTGGTGTTAATGCGGCCATCAACATTGCAGCTGCGTTTACTGCACCTAAATTTATGGACCGTTTTGGTACCTATAAAGCACTGGTGGTTGGTATCTCGACGCTGGGCTTAGCGGGTGTGATTATGTTGGTGCTTGCTGAGCACGCTACTCCAATCGCGTTCATGCTACCGATCTTCTTATCGTCAGTTGGCTTTGCTTGGATTCTTGGTGCTGCGGCAGGTAAAGCTCTAGAACCTTTCGGTGACCGTGCGGGTACAGCTGCTGCGCTGCTTGGCTTGTTCCAAATGAGCGGTTCAGGGCTTCTTGTGGGTACCATGCAACGTCTTGATTTAACGTCGCAAGTGATGATTGCTCTGCAAATGTTCCTGATTGTTCCTGCGTTATTAGTGCTTGCGAGCAAAGCGGGTAAGTCTTGGCACACGACGTTTGCTAAGGCATAAGTTACAAGGGTGACAAAATATACAAATGGCGGTTTTCGAAACGTTAAAACATGGTATATTTGTCACTCATTGAAACGTTAGTCCCCAACGGAAAATACTGTAATGTCATTAACAACCTACGAAATGGCGCGCGTCTTAGAACAAATGGAAGATGCACCTGAAAAGGTCATGTTTGGTAAACTGCTTAAAGAGCTAGGCAACCAAAGTGAAGAGCGTATTCGCAGTGCGGCAAAACAAGTTCCAATCGATACTTTGCGAGATATCATTTACCAATTTCAGCGTGTGGTAGAGTCTCGTAAGGGTGAGCAGGTTCAGCTATTGGCAAAAGAACTTGCAGAGCAAGGCATCTCTGCTGAAGAGCTACAAGCTTTTCTAAATAAGTAAGCTTATCCCAGTTAAAAAAGAAACCACTCAATTGATTGGTTTCTTGCGTTTGGGCTGTAGCATTTAGCTTTAGCAGTTCAAAAGAGGTGAAAACTTATTTTAATTCCTGAACTGCGCTTTCAAAACTCTATCAAGTGAGAATGGTCCTGCGCCCCACACGACAACGATAAGAATCATTAACCCCCAAAGCTGATGATCGTAGAAGCCTTGATCCCACAATACAGGGTAAGACACGACAGCAATGATATTGAAAACGAACAACACCGCAGCCATAGGTCGTGTTAATAAACCGAGCGCTAAAAACATCGGTAGAATTAACTCAGCGGCAGTGCCCATGTAAGCAGCCAATTCCCAAGGTAGCAGTGGCACTTGGTATTCCAATTCAAACAAGTAAAGCGTGCTATCCCAAGTAGCTATCTTGGTGAGTCCAGAATTAAAGAATACCCACGCCACCCAAAGGCGACAAAATAGTAGAAGCACTGGAACAAAAAGTGCCTGTGATTTCTCAATCAAACTGTCGTATTGAGCCATCATGTTCGTGACTGTGTTGTTATCCATGTTATGCCTCCAATTCGGCATTGATTGAAAAACCTGAGATGACGTTTAGCGCCATAACAGTATTCAGATGTTGTAGTAATAAAGGATCGATTGCTGAGAGTGTTCGACCTGATTGCAATTCAGTGAGGAGTTGGTGGCTCTCTTCACTCAAACTATGGCTCTCAACCTGTGAATTCTCAGCTCGGATTAACACCCCAAATTCAGCTTGGTTGATGTCTAGCCCATCAAGTTGCTGCTGATAGATGGCGTGTTCAAGCGCGATAATCGTGTAACTAGAATGAATCAGTGTTATTGAATCTTTGAGATGAAAGACTAAAGCGCCTTGTTGCTCTTGTGGTACATCTGCAAGGCAAGAAAGAGGTCTCTGGTCGACATGTGCTTGTGACGAAAACCTTACCAAGCTATCTTTCTGCCATTCATACAAAGCCACTTCACCGAGATAAGGTGCAGCCTCAATAACGGCAGGAAAGGCTTGGATAGTCTGTTCAAAGTGTTCACCGTAACCACTGACATCACCAGAGGTCGATGGATAATGTAAGACATGTTGACGAGCCATCTGTTGGAAGCACTCTTCACCAACCAACATTTCAGTGAGTGGGTAGGTTGCTGCCAGAACTTCGCTCAAGCTGATCACAAAGTTATTACGGTAAATCTGGATGCGTTGTTCATCGGTAAAATGGTCGCTCACTATGTCGCAGTACTCACCATTGTTTTGATAGCGTAGGGCGTTAGCAAACTCCAATTGAACCTCTGCTAGGGAGTGGCTCATGAGGCGCGACTCCTTTGGTTGAACTTGTCGTGTTGATACAAGATATCACTGGCTTTGGTTGCTTCAGACAATAAAACTTGTGGCTGTGGGATATCTAAATCCCACTCTATCAAGGTATGGCGCGAACCGTGTTGCTGTATCCATTGGGTGTACAACTGCCACACTTCATCACAGACAGGTTTGCTGTGGGTGTCTATCCAGATCTCACCTTGTTCGAGTTTCTTCTTCGTGAAACCTGCCAAGTGAATCTCTTCCACTTTGTCTGCCGGTATTCCACTTAGATACTCTTCACAGCTGAAGCCATGATTGAAAGATGAGACAAAAATATTATTGAAATCGAGCAGTAGGCGACACTCAGTGCGCTTCTGTACCTCGGCTAAAAATTCCCACTCTGGGATGGTTGAATGCTTGAAGGCAAGGTAGCTCGATGGGTTCTCAATCAGCATAGGGCGTTGCAGGCTATCTTGTACCTCGATGACATTGCGACAAAAGACCTCTAGCGCTTCTTCGGTATAAGGCAGCGGTAACAAGTCATTGAAGTAATGACCACCAGTCTGACTCCAACTGAGATGATCAGAAACCAAGAAGGGTTCGATATCATCAATGAGCTCTTTTAATTGCACAAGATGATGTTGATTGATGCGCTCAACAGAACCTAGCGACAACCCAACACCGTGACAACTTATGTTGTGGGCGTTACGAATTTCTCTGAGTTGTTGACGTTGCGGTGATTGAGTTAAAAAATAGTTCTCGCTGTGCACCTCTAACCAACTCACTAAGGCTGGGTTTTGGCTAAAGAAGTCCAAGTGCGGTGTTCTAAGGCCAACCCCTGTGTTGGGATGAAGAGTTTGAGTCACAACGATTCTCCTAATAAGAAGTGGAGGTGAGCTGAATATCAGCTCACCATGCTAAGCAGCTCAATTATGATGATTGAGTGTTACCACCTGATAATTTGCCACACAGCCCTTTAGGTACGACTACGAATGCATCGGATTGGTTGTCTTCTTTTGCTGTACCCGCACATGAACTTGTTTTGGTTGCACAATCATTTTGGCCAGCTTTTGCCACACCGTAGCATTTTTCTTTTGCCGCTGCTTCTGCAGGTGCTGATGTAAGAACTGCACCGCCGAACGCTAGTACACTTGTGATTGCAGCTGTAACAGCAAGATTAGAATTTTTCATAGTCATTCCCTCTAGGACTTAATAGTATTTTATATCGCAGGTTAATGGATTGTTAACTTGCTTACTAAAAAGGATAGGAAGAACTAGGAAATAATTTCACGACATTATAAGAAATATCAATATTAATGATGAGTTACCTTTTAAGTTGCTGATTTTATGATGTTAATTTTTGAATGTTTTTTCTTCTTATTATCCTAAACGCAGCCTAGTGTTTAGGTTATAATCAACTTTTATGTATAAATACCCAGTAGTGAGCATATTCAATGATAGATCCTTCGCTTTTACTCGATGGCCTAAACGACAAACAACGTGAGGCGGTCGCAGCACCTTTAGAAAACCTACTTATTCTGGCAGGTGCTGGCAGTGGTAAAACGCGAGTATTGGTGCATCGTATCGCTTGGTTACAAAGCGTAGAGCAAGCATCACCGTTCTCTATCATGTCGGTTACCTTCACCAACAAAGCGGCAGCAGAGATGCGTGGTCGTATTGAAGAGTTGATGATGGGTAGTTCGTCAGGCATGTGGAACGGCACCTTCCATGGTATCTGTCACCGCATCCTTCGTGCTCACTACCTAGATGCAAAACTGCCAGAAGATTTCCAGATCATTGATTCTGATGATCAGATTCGTTTGCTACGCCGCTTAATCAAGGCGCAAAACCTCGATGAAAAGCAGTGGCCTGCTAAGCAAGCTTCTTGGTGGATCAATGGCAAGAAAGACGAGGGGTTACGCCCAAGTC
Source organism: Vibrio sp. 10N.247.311.47 (assembly GCF_041467535.1). Classification (NCBI taxonomy): domain Bacteria; kingdom Pseudomonadati; phylum Pseudomonadota; class Gammaproteobacteria; order Vibrionales; family Vibrionaceae; genus Vibrio; species Vibrio sp. 10N.247.311.47. Next base: position 20,029 of record NZ_JBFSUR010000045.1, on the reverse strand, counting down.
ACATTGACGCCTACCATGATCCAATAACTCAAACGTGGTTAAAGATCTATTCTGCTTACCAAGAAGCATGTGACCGTGCTGGTTTGGTCGACTTTGCGGAAATCTTGCTGAGATCGCATGAACTATTACGCGATAAGAAACACATTCGAGAGCATTACCAAGCACGCTTTAAGCATATCCTTGTCGATGAATTCCAAGATACCAACAACATCCAATACGCTTGGCTTCGGATGATGGCTGGCCCAGATTGTCGCGTGATGATCGTAGGTGATGATGACCAATCTATCTATGGTTGGCGTGGTGCGAAGATCGAAAATATTCAGAAGTTCTTGGATGAATTCCCAGGAGCTTCGACGGTTCGACTTGAACAAAACTACCGTTCAACTAAAACCATTCTGCAGGCGTCGAACGAGCTTATCTCGAACAACACCGAACGTATGGGTAAAGAGCTGTGGACCGATGGTAACGATGGCGAGCCAATCTCTGTGTACTCAGCTTATAACGAGCTAGATGAAGCACGTTTCACGGTCAGCAAAATCAAAGAGTGGCAAGAGAAAGGCGGTGCGTTAGAAGATACCGCGATGCTTTATCGTAATAACGCCCAATCTCGTGTTCTTGAAGAAGCTTTGATCCAAGGTGGTCTACCTTACCGAATCTACGGCGGCATGCGATTCTTCGAGCGTCAAGAAATCAGAGACGCCTTGAGCTACATGCGCCTCATGAGCAACCGCAGTAATGATGCCGCGTTTGAACGTGTGGTTAATACGCCAACGCGTGGCTTGGGTGATAAAACGTTAGAAACGATTCGTCTTGCTGCTCGTGATCGTGGTGCAACCATGTGGGAAGCCAGTGTTGCTTTGATAGAAGAGCAAGTGCTACCCGGTCGTGCTGCGGGCGCATTAAGTCGTTTTATCGAGCTGATTAATGCGCTTGAAGATGACACGTTGGAACTTAGCCTGCATGAACAAACCGACCACGTGATTAAATCGTCGGGTCTGTTTGCTATGTACGAGCAAGAGAAGGGTGAGAAGTCGAAGGCACGTATCGAGAACTTGGAAGAATTGGTAACGGCAACGCGCCAGTTTGAAAAGCCGGAAGAAGCGGATGAGATGAGCATGCTGACGGCGTTCTTAACTCACGCAGCTTTGGAAGCGGGTGAAGGTCAGGCCGATGAGTTTGACGATGCGGTTCAGTTAATGACTTTGCACAGTGCTAAAGGCCTAGAGTTTCCAATGGTGTTTATGGTGGGTGTCGAAGAAGGCATGTTCCCAAGCCAGATGTCGGCCGAAGAAGCGGGGCGTTTAGAAGAAGAGCGTCGCCTGTGCTATGTCGGTATGACCCGTGCGATGGAGAAGCTCTACATCACTTATGCTGAAATGCGTCGTTTGTATGGTCAAGACAAGTACCACAAGCCATCTCGTTTTATTCGTGAACTACCAGAAACCTGTCTGGATGAGGTTCGTATGAAAGCGCAAGTGAGTCGTCCTGCTAGCAGTGGCCGCTTTAGCCAAACCGCCGTGAAAGAGAACTTTAACGAAACAGGCTTTAGTTTGGGTTCTCGCGTTAAGCACCCTAAGTTTGGTGAAGGCACTATCATCAACTTCGAGGGAAGTGGCCCGCAGAGCCGAGTTCAAGTCGCGTTTAACGGTGAAGGCATCAAGTGGTTAGTAACGGCTTACGCTCGTTTAGAACAGTTGTAATCTGCTACTTCGGTATCTAAAAATCGTTCATTATTAAAAACAGAAAGAGCAGCCAATGGCTGCTCTTTTTATTACTTTGTACCGACCTAAATTAGGTTAATACGAGCTGAAGACATTGTTGCCTCAAAGTGAGACTTACAGTGCTGCAAGTGCCGCTTCGTAGTTTGGCTCTTCAGTGATCTCTGCAACCAACTCGCTGTGTGTCACCACACCTTTTTCATCAACAACGACAACGGCACGTGTTGTTAGGCCTGATAGTGGGCCTTCAGCGATCGCTACGCCGTAGTCTGATGCGAATGTAGGAGAACGGAAAGTTGAAGCGTGTTGAACGCCTTCAATGCCTTCTAGTTCACAGAAGCGGCCCGCAGCAAACGGTAGGTCAGCAGAAATACAAACAACAACCGTGTTCTCAAGTTCTGCTGCTTTTGCGTTGAACGTACGTACGCTCGTTGCACAAGTTGCTGTGTCGATACTTGGGAAGATGTTTAGAACCACTTTCTTGCCTTCAAGAGAAGCAAGAGTCAGTTCAGAAAGGTCGCCTGCAGTCAGTGCAAAGCTTGGTGCTTGTTCGCCAGTTTGTGGGAATGTGCCTGTTAGTGGTACAGCAGCGCCTTTGAAGGTAACGTGTGACATGAATTTGTCCTTAGTTTAATTATGGTTATGAAACTAGTTGAGCCTAGTAAGACTTACGTTACTCGGAAGTGGTTAAGAAGTGAATGCTTTAAATGTCAGAATTGTAATTAAAGGTCTTTGATTTATTTGTTTGAGAGAGGAATAAGTGAAACGACAGATAAAGAAAAACCCCGAGAGCTTGCGCTCATCGGGGTCTATAGTCTTACTCGCAGCAATCCGGCTACTAAGTGTGCTCCATGCATCAAATCCATGATAGTGTGCTGTTATCCTTCAGCGTATTCCTTTCGTCGCCTTCCTAGCGGTGTCCTTGATCTTATCCTGATCTGCCAACAATCCTCGTTAGCGCGCGTCACTTGTTCCTTGAGCGGTGTCCTTTACATCATCCTGATGTTCAGTCCTTTCCTCGTCCAGAGGTGTCCATTGTCTTTCCTTAGTAGCAACCATCCTAGTTACTATTGCGTCCATTCAATGTCCATTTCGCTATCCATGCCGATTATTCATCCTGAGTAATCGAATCTTCATCCTGAAGATAACCAAGTCCTTGGCGTTTCCTGTTCCGTGTCAGCATCCTTCCGACACCATTCATATTACCGATTCCTTATTTATCAGCAATGGTGCATAAGCTAATTTCTATATAATTATTTGAATGATAAATGTACGTATTGTTTAATTTCAATCGGTTACGGTTTGTGGGTGACTAATTTCGTCATCAAATATCGATATTTACTCACTGCCTTGTGAGAGATCTCGCACAAGGCTGCGAGTAAAAAGGGAGGATTATTCCCTATTGGCCAATAGCTGCACCTTCACGGCGAGGGTCTGCAGCACCTTCTAGACCATCTTTTGTGATGCGAATAGCGTGTAAACCCGAGTTAAGATCGCGAACGTTGACCTCAAATCCCATCTTTTCTAGCTCAGGTTTGAAGTTTTCCGCTGATGTTCCTTTTTCCAAATCTAAGGTACCGAAGCGATTTAGGAAGTGTGGTTGGTTGATCGCTTGTTGGATATCCATGTCCCATTGGGTGTGAGCAATGATCGCTTGTGCCACATAACCGATGATACGGCTGCCTCCCGGAGAGCCAATTGCCATGTAAGGTTTATCGTCTTGCATGATGATGGTCGGTGCCATTGAAGAACGTGGGCGCTTACCCGGTTCAAGTCGGTTCGCGATAGGTTTGCCATCGTTATGAGTCTTGAATGAGAAGTCGGTTAGTTCGTTATTGAGTAGGAAACCTCTAACCATCAAACGTGAGCCAAAGGCATTCTCAATAGTGGTAGTCATCGATACGACATTGCCATCACTATCGACAATGTTGAAGTGGCTGGTGGACGGCAACTCAATAGAAACATCTTGGCTTCTCTGCATCGCATGATCCCACGGTGGGGTGCCTGAAGGTGCGCTGTCTAATGCCTTACCTGCGGTAATTAACTGAGCACGCTCCTGCAAATAGTCAGTATTCACTAACCCTTGGGTTGGCATAGGCACATAATCTTGGTCTGCCATGTACATACCACGGTCTGCAAAGGCTAAGCGAGAAGCGTCTGCTAACACTTGCCAAGATTTCGCGTCGTTTGGTCCCCATGATTTGAGGTCAAACTGCTCGGTCATCGCTAAAATCTGCCCAACCGTTAATGCACCTGAACTTGGTGGACCCATTCCGCACACTTGGTAGCTTTCATAAGCAGAACAAACCGGCTCGCGCTGCTTGATCGAATAAGCGTCGAAGTCTTTCTGTGCTAATACGCCCGGGTTACCTTTCGCTGTTTGTACTGTGTTAATGATGTCGGCAGAGATCTCACCCTGATAGAAGGCCTTAGCGCCGTTCTTCGAAATAGCGTTTAACGTTGCCGCGTATTCAGGGTTCTTAAGTTGCGTGCCAGCGGCTTTCGGGCTGCCATCAGCATTGAAGAAGTAGGCTTTGGTAGTGGCAAAGCGGCTTAGTCTCTCTTGGTCATTCTCAATCAAGGTGGCTAAACGTGGGCTGATGGTGAAACCTTCTTCAGCCAGCTGAGCGATAGGTTTAATCAGTGATGCCCATTCGAGCTTGCCGTATTTCTGGTGAGTGTCCCACAGTAATTGCACCGTGCCTGGCGTGGCAACAGAACGACCGCCAACAACGGCATCATAGAATTTAAGCGGTTGGCCGTTTTCGTCTTGGAATAGACGTGGTGTGGCATCAAGTGGCGCAGTTTCACGGCCATCGTAGGTCTTGAGCTGTTTGTCTTTGCCATCAAAATAGACAAGGAACGCGCCGCCACCAATACCTGATGACTGAGGTTCCACTAAGCCAAGCATAAGCTGCACGGCAACCATGGCGTCAATTGCGTTACCACCACGGGCAAGTACATCAGCACCGGCTTGTGTTGCAAGAGGGTTGGCTGCGGTGACCATCCAATCGTTGGCTTTAACGAGTTGTTTGGTTTCTAAACCACTACTTTGTTCGGGTGCGACGGAATCGGCAGCTTGATTTGCCCAACTGACGTGAGAGGCAAAAAGTAGGGTAGAAGTGGCGAGGGTTGTTAGTTTTGTTTTCCACTGCATGATCTTCTCCTTTTAATATGCAGAGCTAGATTGGCAGCGGAAAGATTAGATAGCCAGTGCGTTGTTAACGAATTGTAATCTTGATTCGAATTTAAGCGATTAAACCGGACAGCGACTGCCAAAGAATACTCGCGCCAATCAGGCTGAATACCACGCCACATAAGCCATCGATGTATACCGTTGCTTCGCTAAGTTTCTTCTGTAGAGCCTTAGTCGAAAGCATCCACGCCAGTAGTGAAAACCAAAACAGAGACAGACCAAACAAGATAATAAGCGCAAAGCCTTTACCTGATAGAGACATGTCGGCAGGCACTAAGCTCGACATCAAGCTAATAAAGAACACCAAAGCTTTTGGGTTGAGAATATTGGTCGCAAACCCTTTCGAAAATGCCTGACGCTTGTTGGTCAGAATCAGATCTTTGGCATTGACGGTATCGTCGTCATCGTCGTGGTTCTGAATGATTTGCCAGGTTGCTTTAAGTGCACCGTAGCCTAAGTACAGCAAGTAGCTACCGCCAGCCAACTGGATAATGGCAAATAGGGTTGGTTGCTGGTGGACTAGGTAACTGATTCCCGTCAGGCTGAGCAACGAATGCAGTAAGATCCCGCAAGATAAACCAAGCGCAATGTACAAGCCTGTTTGTCTGCCGTGGCGTGTCGCATTTTGCACGACTAACGCAAAGTCAGGGCCGGGGCTCATCAAAGCGATGAAATGGATAGAGGCGAGGGTGATCAGTATGGTGACTTCGTTCATGTCAGTTCTCAATAACGTTGCCGCTATTATTAAATAAGTAATCGTATTGAGCGTAGCTTACCGCGATTTGAAATCGAGCAATTGTAAATTATCAACACTTAGTTGATTTGTGAGGGTGGTACGCCGAATGTGGTTTTGAATGCCTTGGAGAAGTGTGCTTGATCATAGAAGCCTACTTGGTGCGCGACTTTAGTACCACAGATCCCAGATTTAATCAGGCGCATGCTCTGTTCCATACGTAAACGGCTCAGCCACGCGTAAGGGGTGATGCCCATTCTGTTCTTAAAGTGGCGTTGGAATTGAGTTGTGGTTAAGCCGCACAGCTCAGACAGTTGTTCTAATCGCACTGGCTGGTCCAAATTCGCCATCAAATAGTCTTTGAGTGTATTAATCGATTGATTACCCAGTTTGATGTCACTCTTCGATCCAAATTTTGCATACCGATCGACAATCGTTGAGAACCCTTCGAATGGTAAGCAATCTTGAGCGAGTTGGCTGATGCTTTGATTGATTAACAGGCCGTGTAAGTTGCGTAATTGTAAAAATGCAGCTTGATCGGAGAGGATCAGCTCAGAAAAGCCTAATGTGTGACCATTTTGCTTAGGATCGGCAAGATCTTGAAACCATTCGGGAGAAACTGCAAACACACTGACTTGATAACCTGAATCGAGTTTGGAGTGCCCATCATGCAGCTCATCAGGTGGCATGATAACAACTTGGCCTGCACCGACATGGTGGCTCGCCCCTTTGTAGGCGAACTTTTGCTGCCCTTGGGTAATTAAGCCGATGTGAAAGTCCAAATGATAGTGGCGTTGAAAGGCAAACTCTTGGTATTGAGCTTGGATCAGGCTGATATCTTCTGTTGGGGTAGAGTAGTAGTGGACTTTCTCCATGGTACAAAAAAGCTTGGTCAAATAGTCATCAATTCAACCAAGCTTATCTGCGTATTAAGGGATTGTCTTGTAAAAAACGATCAATATCACTGTTTCGCGCGTTTGTTCTTCTTGTTGTTACGCAGGCCATCAAAGCTGAAAATAACCAGTGCTCCCCATATGAAAGCAAAGGTGATCGCTTTATCTGAGGTAAAGGCTTCGCCGTAGATCAGAACCGCCAGTAAGAACATCAAGCTTGGACCGATGTACTGGAAGAAACCGAGTGTTGATAGCTTCAAGCGAGTTGCAGCGCCAGTAAAACACAGCAATGGAACCGTGGTGATCACACCGGCAGCAACCAGTAATAGGTTGAGTTGCATCGGGTTCATCGATAAGTTTGAGGTCGGGCTATCGGCAATAAACAGTAAGTAGGTTGCGGCGAGAGGCAGCATCACCAGAGTTTCAATGAACAGACCCGTTTGTGCTTCTAAGCTGACTTTCTTACGCAGCAAGCCATAAAAGCCAAAGCTAAAGGCTAGGGCAATGGCGACGATCGGTACTGAGCCGAAGGCAATTAATTGGATTAATACGCCAATCGCAGCAAGAGCCACAGCAAACCATTGCAGCTTACGTAAGCGTTCGCCGAGGAAGAGCATCCCAAGTAACACGTTAATCAGAGGGTTGATGTAATACCCCAAACTGGCATCGAGCATGTGATTGGAATTCACCGCCCAGATAAAGATCAGCCAGTTAGCACCCACCAAAATAGACGTCGCTACCAAATAGAGCATTTTTGGTTTTGAGGTCAAGGTGTCGCGGACTTTACGCCAGCTGCGGCCAATGTGCAGTAAGAAAGCGAGTAGGAAAAAAGACCATACTACACGGTGGCTGAGGATCTCTAACGGGGAAACGTCACTTAAAGATTTGAAATATATAGGGGCGATACCCCACATTGTGTAAGCGCCGACGGCAAGCAAAACTCCTTGGCGCGTACGTTGTTGTTCTTCCTGTGTCATGCATCTTTCTCTAGCACTGAGTGCTTATTAATAAGATTTATAAGAGAGTTGGTCAGTATAGGAGCGATAACCCTTTTCACCTAACAATTTGCGGTTTAATTCGCCAGCGTTCCCCTCTACAATGTGCGACTTGCTTGCCGAAGATGCTTGCTGATTTCATACCTCGATTAGGAACCACAATGACCGCCACTCTGATTGCTGAGCAAATACCAACTCCCGCGAATGATGCGCAAACCATCTTGCAAGATGTGTTCGGCTATCAAAGCTTTCGCGATGGTCAGCAAGAGGTCATTGATTTGGCCGTTGAAGGCAAAGACAGCTTGGTGATTATGCCAACCGGTGGTGGTAAATCTCTGTGTTACCAAATTCCGGCTTTGGTTCGTGAAGGGCTGACTCTGGTTATCTCACCGCTGATCTCGTTGATGAAAGACCAAGTCGACCAATTGAAGGCCAATGGTGTTGCCGCTGAGTGTATTAACTCTTCAATGCCACGTGACCAATTGCTGAATGTGTTCAATCGTATGAACTCAGGTCAGCTGAAAATGGTGTATGTGTCACCAGAGCGTGTGTTGATGCGTGATTTTATCGAGCGTCTTCAAGGTTTACCGCTTTCGATGATTGCAGTCGATGAAGCGCACTGTATCTCTCAATGGGGTCACGACTTCCGCCCTGAATACGCATCATTAGGTCAGCTTAAACAGTATTTCCCGCATGTGCCTTACATGGCGCTCACAGCAACCGCTGATGATGCGACGCGCAAAGATATTATCTCGCGCTTACAGCTCCTGGACCCGCATACTTACTTAGGCAGCTTTGATCGCCCTAATATTCGCTACAACTTGGTTGAGAAGCACAAACCCGTGTCACAGGTGGTTCGCTACCTAGAAACACAAAAGGGCAATTGCGGCATCATCTACTGTGGTAGCCGTAAGAAAGTGGAGATGGTGACCGAGAAGCTGTGCAATAACGGTATTCGCGCCGCGGGTTATCACGCTGGTATGGACACCGATGAGCGTGCTTACGTTCAAGAAGCCTTTCAACGCGATGATATTCAGATCGTGGTCGCGACAGTGGCTTTCGGTATGGGCATCAACAAACCCAACGTACGTTTCGTGGTGCACTTTGATATCCCACGTAATATCGAGTCTTACTATCAAGAGACAGGCCGTGCAGGTCGTGATGGTTTGCCTGCTGAAGCGATGATGTTGTTTGACCCGGCTGATATGGGTTGGCTGCGTCGTATGCTAGATGAGAAAGAAGAAGGCCCACAGAAACAAGTTGAGATGCACAAGCTGAATGCGATGAGTGCCTTTGCTGAAGCGCAAACGTGTCGTCGTCAGGTTCTGCTTAACTATTTTGGCGAATATCGCGAGAAGCAATGTGGCAACTGTGATATCTGCTTAGATCCACCAAAACACTTTGACGCGACCCAAGAAGCACAGAAGGCGTTGTCTTGTGTGTACCGTGTGAATCAGTCATTTGGTATGGGCTACGTGGTCGAAGTAATGCGAGGCATGCAGAACATCCGTGTCCGCGATAATGGTCACGATAAGCTATCTACCTACGGTATTGGCCGCGATCACAGTCATGATTACTGGATCAGTATCTTCCGTCAGCTGATTCATAAAGGCTTGCTGTTCCAGAACATCACTCGTAACTCAACTTTACAGCTAACAGAAGAAGCCCGCCCGCTGCTGCGCGGTGAGATGTCTTTGGAATTGGCTGTTCCTCGTTTAGATACAGCGGTGCGTAATGCTAAGTCCGATAAGTTAAGCAGCAAGAATTACGATAAGAAGCTGTTTGCGAAACTGCGTAAGCTGCGTAAGTCGATTGCTGATGAAGATGGCTTGCCACCATATGTGGTATTCAGTGACGCGACCTTGATTGATATGGCTGAAATACTACCTACTTCATACGGAGAAATGCTGGCAGTCAACGGTGTCGGTCAACGTAAACTCGATAAGTACGCAGACCCATTCCTAGATCTGATTCAAGAACACATCACCACACACGGCTAGTTTGCGAGAAACGTCTAACTAATAGAAAAAGAATAAGGTTGATAGGGACATGACAACACAAACAGAATTTGGCTTAAGAGAGTATTTAGCTGAGGAAGGGCGTTTATTGATTACGTCTCCAAGTTTTGATTTTGATTCTTATGAAGTGCTAGGTGAAAAGCTGGTGGCGTTGTTGTCAGCGTCAGTTGTTGAAAAGCAATGGGACGCCGATATGCATTCTTGGTTGATTGATTTTGAAGATTGCCGAATGTTCTTAAAGTCCGAACATTACAGTGAATCAATTTGGTTTGAGTCGTTAAACGCTGAAGAAAGCCGAGAAGAGTTTGATTATCTCGCGACGCTTTTCAAGCGCGGTTTTTAACTTTTGGCATCTCTTCTAAAACACAGCTTCTAGAGCTATTCACCAATAAAAGTGAGAATAAACGTTTGCGTTTGTTCTCACCGTTGCAGCCAATATTGATTAATGTATAATCGCCCGCCGCTCAGCAGAGCAATTTTTAGATACATTTTTTAATTCACATTATTGGTAAGAGCTTTCTTGGATTATTCGAAGAAATGACTCGATTTGGGTTCCCTCACCCCCAAACCAAACTAAAAAGGTACAGCATGAGTAACTTTACCCCTGCGCAACAGCGCAAAGCCTTAGCACTATTAGTTTTGTTCCATTTGGTGATTATTGCGTCAAGCAACTATCTGGTTCAGCTACCTTTTACCGTCTTCGGTATGCACACCACTTGGGGTGCTTTCACTTTCCCGTTTATCTTCCTAGCGACCGATCTGACCGTACGCATTTTTGGCGCGCAGCTTGCCCGTAAAATCATTTTCTTAGTGATGCTACCAGCTCTGGCCGTTTCTTATTTCTTGTCAGTGGTGTTCTTTGAAGGTTCATTCCAAGGCTTTAGCCAACTAGGTGAGTTCAACTTGTTTGTTGCACGTATCGCCGCGGCGAGCTTCATGGCTTATTTACTGGGTCAGATCTTGGATGTACATGTTTTTAACCGCCTACGTCAGCTTAAACAGTGGTGGGTAGCCCCAACATGCTCAACGTTATTCGGTAATGCCATTGATACCATCGCATTCTTTGCGATTGCTTTCTACCAAAGCCCAGATCCATTTATGGCCGAGCATTGGACTGAGATTGCCTTAGTCGATTACGGATTCAAACTTATCATCAGCTTAGGCTTGTTCGTGCCTATGTACGGCGTGCTTCTTAACTACATTGTTAGAAAGCTAACCGCAGTGAACCCTGACTTTAAAGCGACAGGCGTGAACGCTTAAGTTTGAGATTTGTAACACAAAGCATTAATGCAGCGATAAGAAAAAGCCCAAGTTAGTCTACTAACTTGGGCTTTTTTTAATTTCTAGCGTCAGATACTAATATCAGAGGCATTTAATATTCAATGGCCAGCCAATATCGGTTTGTCTATTCGACTCGATCTCTAGCTCTGCAGCGGTCAGCGGATTGTCAGCTAACCATTGCTTAGAAATCGTTAGGGTTAGATTGTTGTCATTCGTCGTCAGTTTGAACTCAGGCTCTAGCGCTGGGTTACGACGGTGGGTCAGCAAAATAGCTAAACGCAGAATACGTAAAATACGCTTGCTACTGGTTCCTGAGATAGCGTGTTGCTCTGGTAATGAGGTTAACTGTTCACGGTAGCGACGAGTTAACTCACCCAAGTAGTGCTTTTGCGCTCGAGTAAAGCCAGGTAGGTCTAAGTTCTGCAGCAGATAAGCGCTGTGCTCACCGCCTTTTTTGAAATCGATGGTTAAACCAATCTCGTGAAGCTTCGCTGCCGTTTGCAATAGCACACCAGCTTGAGGTTCTGAAACCCACGCTTCGGCGCCCGCTTGGTCTAGCAGCGTTTGTGCGACTACTGCTACTTGTTCACCGTAGCTTACGTCCATTTGGTAGCGTGATTGAACACTCTTAATGGTACGCGCTCGGATATCTTCTTGGCGTAGCTCATCAACCATCTCGTAGGCTAGGCCTTCACGGAGTGCGCCGCCTGCGAGTGTCATTGAATCTATTTCAAGCAGCTCAAAAATAGCAATAAGAATAGAAAGGCCACTCGGGAACACTAATGCGCGTTCAAGGGTAAGTCCTTCGATTTCTAGCTCTTCCAAGCGCTCAGTAATCATCGCTTGTTTCTGTAGACGCTTAAGTTTGGCATGAGTAATCACTTCATCCATGCCTTGCGCCAACATGATCTCTTGCAGTGCTTGAACGGTACCGCTGGCGCCCACACACACATCCCATCCGATATCAGTGTAGCTATCTAGGATAGGAGCCAACGTCGACTTCGCCGCTTCAATGGCGTTGTTAAAGTTGGTAGCGGTTAATTGGCGGTTTTTAAAGTGGCGCTCAAGCCAAGTAACACAGCCCATCTTTAGGCTGGTTAGGGCTTTCGCTGAGAAGCCTTCACCAATGATCATCTCGGTGCTTGCGCCACCAATATCAACAACCAGTCGGCGGCCGCTGCCACCAGAAGTGTGTGCTACGCCTTTATAGATAGTCGCAGCTTCTTCTTCTCCGGAGATAACATTGATGTCGTAACCAAGGATCTGGTTCGCTTTCTCTAGAAATATATCCACATTGATAGCAGTACGTAGGGTCGCTGTACCGACAATGCGGATATTTTCTTTCGGAATATCTTGCAGTCGCTCTGCAAAGAGACTCAAACAGTCCCAACCGCGCTGCATGGCTTCTGTACTAAGCGCATTATTTTCATCTAAGCCTGCAGCTAAACGCACTTTGCGCTTAATTTTAGCCATGGTTTGTACGCTGCCATCGATATGACGCACAACGAGCATATGAAAACTGTTCGACCCGAGGTCGATTGCAGCGTAAAGCGGGGGTGACACTGTTTGACTCATAAGCGACTAAGCTTCCTTGTTATGACGCGGTTGGCGTGGGCGACGGTTCTGGTTTGGTTTACGGTTCCCGTTGCGTGGGCCATTGTTGTTTGAGCGGCGTTGTTGCGGGTTACGTGTACGTAAGCGCAATGGTGCTGGTAGATCTTCTAGCAGTGCAGAAGCATCGTAGTCAGACACAGGGATCGCGTGCTCAATGTATTCTTCGATTGGTGGCAAGTTGATTGCGTAATCTTCACAAGCAAAGCTGATCGAGTGACCACTTGCACCAGCACGACCTGTACGGCCGATACGGTGAACGTAATCTTCACAGTCATCAGGTAGGTCGAAGTTGAATACGTGTGTTACTTGAGGAATGTGTAGACCACGTGCTGCAACGTCGGTTGCGACAAGCAGGTCAACATCACCTTTAGTGAATTGCTCAAGAATCTTTTCACGTTTCTTCTGAGGAACATCGCCAGTTAGCAGGCCAACACGGTGACCATCTGCAGCTAGGTGACCCCAAACAGACTCACATTTGTGCTTAGTGTTAGCGAAGATGATAGCGCGCTCTGGCCACTCTTCTTCAACTAGAGTCTGCAGCAGTGCCATTTTGTGTTCGTTTGATGGGTAGAACAGCTCTTCCTGAATGCGGTGACCTGTTTTACGCTCTGGCTCAACAACAACATGCTCTGGGTTGTGCATGTGTTCGAACGCTAGCTCTTGTACGCGGTAAGACAATGTCGCAGAGAACAGCATGTTCAGGCGATCTTTTGGCTCAGGCATACGGCGGAACAAGAAGCGGATGTCTTTGATGAAACCAAGATCGAACATGCGATCAGCTTCGTCAAGAACAACAGCTTGAATGTGGTTAAGGTTAAATACCTTCTGCTTGTAGAAATCGATGATGCGGCCAGTCGTACCAATTAAGATATCTGCGCCTTCTTCGATTTTACCTAGTTGCTTGTCGTAGCTTTCGCCACCGTAAGCAAGTGCTGCCTTGATACCTGTGCTTTCAACCAGAGAGTCAGCATCGTTGTAGATCTGAATCGCGAGTTCACGCGTTGGTGCCATAATAATCGCACGTGGCTGGTTAGGCTTACGCCCTTCATGCTCAGATGTTTTTAGCAGGTGGTTAAAAGTAGCAGTAAGAAACGCAAGCGTTTTACCAGTACCCGTTTGGGCCTGGCCTGCAATGTCTTGGCCGGTGAGCAGTACCGGGAGCGCCAAGGCTTGGATAGGGGTACAATAATCGAACCCTTTTTTCTCCAATCCTTCAATGACTTGCGGAAGTAAATCCAAGTCGGCGAACTTTTGCTCTGTGATATGCGTCTTTTTCATTGCTATAGAATATCAGCTTAAGCTTGCAATACGAAAGTAAATACATTCCAATAGGGCATCTATTTACTGGTTATCATCCAACCAGTTCTAAAAAATACATTGGAGTGGAAGATGAGTGATAAGATTTTGCAGCTAACTGATGACGGTTTTGATAACGATGTAATCAATGCTGCAGGCCCTGTTCTTGTTGATTTTTGGGCAGAATGGTGTGGTCCATGTAAAATGATTGCGCCGATTCTTGATGAAATCGCAGACGAGTATGAAGGCAAGCTCACAATCGGTAAATTAAATATCGACCAAAATGCTGGTACTCCACCAAAGTTTGGTATTCGCGGTATTCCAACGCTACTTCTTTTCAAAGATGGCGGCGTAGCAGCGACTAAAGTTGGTGCATTATCTAAAACTCAACTTAAAGAGTTCTTAGACGCTAACCTTTAATCAGGTCAGCATTTGAAAAGAAACCGTGCAGTTAACAAATGCGCGGTTTTGTTTTTTCTAAGCTATGGACTAGTCTTAGTTTTAGTGCTAATTTATCGCACGTTAATTGAACGAATTTCTCTTCTTGGTCGATCCTGTGACCAAATCCTTCTTAACTTAAGAAAACAGATCCTATTTTGACTAAACAAACTTCCACCACTATGAATCTTACTGAACTGAAGAACAGACCTGTGTCTGAGCTTGTTAAACTTAGCGAAAGCTTAGGTCTTGAAAATCAAGCTCGCCTAAGAAAACAAGACATTATCTTCTCCATCCTTAAAGCGCATGCAAAAAGTGGTGAAGACATCTTTGGTGATGGTGTTCTAGAAATTCTTCAAGACGGTTTTGGTTTCCTACGTAGCGCCGACAGTTCATACCTGGCTGGCCCAGATGATATCTACGTATCACCAAGCCAAATTCGTCGTTTTAACCTACGTACAGGTGACTCTATTGGCGGTAAAATCCGTCCACCTAAAGACGGTGAGCGTTACTTTGCACTGCTTAAAGTAAACACGGTTAACTACGACAAGCCAGACAACGCACGTAACAAGATTCTTTTCGAAAACCTTACTCCTCTTCACGCTAACGAACGTATGGTGATGGAAGCGGGTAATGGTGCGACTGAAGATATTACGGCTCGTATTCTTGACCTTGCATCTCCAATTGGTAAAGGTCAGCGTGGTCTGATTGTTGCTCCGCCTAAAGCGGGTAAGACAATGCTTCTGCAAAACATTGCTCAAAGCATTGCACGTAACCATCCTGAGTGTGAACTAATGGTTCTACTTATCGATGAGCGTCCAGAAGAAGTAACAGAAATGCAGCGTCTAGTTAAAGGCGAAGTAGTTGCTTCAACATTCGATGAGCCAGCATCTCGCCACGTACAAGTTGCAGAAATGGTTATCGAGAAAGCGAAGCGCCTTGTTGAACACAAGAAAGATGTAGTTATCCTACTGGATTCTATTACTCGTCTAGCTCGTGCTTACAACACTGTGATTCCTTCATCAGGTAAAGTTCTTACTGGTGGTGTTGATGCGAATGCTCTACATCGTCCAAAGCGTTTCTTCGGTGCGGCACGTAACGTAGAAGAAGGCGGTAGCTTAACGATCATCGCAACAGCACTGGTTGATACTGGTTCTAAGATGGATGAAGTTATCTACGAAGAATTCAAAGGTACAGGTAACATGGAACTGCACCTTAACCGTAAGATTGCTGAAAAACGCGTATTCCCAGCGATTGATTTCAACCGCTCTGGTACTCGTCGTGAAGAGCTTCTTACCAAGAACGATGAACTACAGAAGATGTGGATCCTGCGTAAGATTGTTCACCCAATGGGCGAAATCGACGCAATGGAATTCCTTATCGACAAGCTAGCAATGACGAAAACGAACGATGAGTTCTTTGACGCAATGCGTCGTCAGTAATATTGATTAGCTGATCGTATTTAATAAGCGCTGCCCTCGGGTGGCGCTTTTTATTTGCATTTTGTAGCGCCAGCTTGCAGAATGAGCAAAAGTGTTACAAGGACGTTAAAATGCAACATGGACTGTTGTCATCATTACTCCTGTCTACTTCACTGTTATTTTCACCGGTTGGTATGAGCTATGCCACCGAGATGTCTCCACTTACAGTAGAGTCTTGGCTTGAGAATGATCAAGTAAAACTGAAAACTGCTGAACTACTAGAGCTTGTCGTACGTGACGAAGTCAATTCGCTACGCTTTGCGCTTGAGCGCCTGACATTTCCCCAGCAAGAGGTGGCTCGTTACCAACTCTTGAAGAAGCTTGAACAGCAAAAAATCGTACTCACACCCAAGATGTCTATCTTCATCGAGCAGCAACTTGCTATCACGCCCACTTATCAAGTCTTAGAACGTGGCGATGGCTATGAGTTTACGGTACCTGCCTTTAATTACCCTTCAATTGCTAATCGCCTTATTAAACAATGGCGTCAAGATCAGAAGACATTGGTATTTGTGCTAGATGCAGAGAAACAGGAACTCGACCTAAAAGAGTGGTTATCTGGATCTGAACATCAAGTTCAAACGCGAGAAGCGTTGCTCATTAGAGAGCTAGACAGTTTGTCTCCTGAAGCGGTTGATTACCTAACTAAGCAACTCACCGCATCTTCTATTGTTAGTTGGTTACCTTCTACTGAGGTGGTGGTTCGATTAGCGCAAGTGAGCGAAGACCCAGAGGTTTACAAAATTCTATGGCGAATGAAGGCCGATTATCATAGCCAGGCTGAGCTAGTTCGCCTTGCTGAAACCAAACAAACGTTCGCGCTTGAACAGGTGATGGCAGCGACTAAGAACCCGCGTTTGAAAGATGAAGCGATTACTTTGCTTACCAAGGTTAACCCGCTATCAGAAGAGGTGAAGGAGTTTCTTGTCTCTAGGATGGCGATTGCCGATGAAGCGCCATTAGTCGCCCGTGAATTAGCCAAACAAGGTCATACGCGATGGTTGCAAGATCTTGTGAATGATAACCCTCAGGTGAAGAGCTCTTTGATCGAGCAAGCATTACCGTAAAGTGGATTTTGCCTCTCAATAACCACACTAAAAAGGGGGATCTCAGCGTCACCCTTTTTGATATACTGAGCGCAGAATAATCAGCATGTAGAAGTCCTATGAGTTTTAAAGATTTACGTGATTTTATCGACCATCTTGAAAGTATTGGTCAGTTGAAACGCATTTCTCACCCAGTCGATCCAGACTACGAAATGACCGAGATTAGCGACCGTACTCTACGTGCTGGTGGCCCGGCTCTTTTGTTTGAAAATCCAGTAGGCTATGACATGCCCGTTTTGACCAATCTATTTGGTACACCTAATCGGGTTGCTATTGGTATGGGACGTCAAGAAGTCAAAGAACTGCGTGAAGTGGGCAAGTTGCTTGCTTACCTAAAAGAACCTGAGCCACCAAAAGGCTTTAAAGACGCTCTTGATAAACTACCTGTGTTTAAGCAAGTCTTAAACATGCCAGCTAAACGCCTTCGCAAAGCGGCTTGCCAACAAGTGGTATGGCAAGGCGATGACGTCGACCTAGATAAAATCCCAGTGATGAGCTGTTGGGCTGATGATGTCGCGCCATTGCTAACATGGGGTTTAACGGTTACTCGTGGTCCAAACAAGAAACGCCAAAACTTAGGTATCTATCGTCAGCAGAAGATCGGCAAGAATAAAATCATCATGCGTTGGTTAGCCCACCGTGGTGGAGCATTGGATCTGCGTGATTGGATGGAAACTAACCCTGGGAAACCATTCCCAGTATCGGTAGCGTTTGGTGCTGATCCTGCCACCATTCTTGGTGCGGTTACGCCAGTGCCGGATAGTTTATCTGAGTACGCGTTTGCAGGCTTACTACGTGGTAGTAAAACTGAGGTCGTTAAATCAATCAGCAACGACTTAGAAGTTCCCGCAAGTGCAGAAATCGTGATGGAAGGTTACATCGACCCGAATGAATTCGCAGATGAAGGGCCTTACGGAGATCATACTGGTTACTACAACGAGAAAGAAAAGCACCATGTGTTTACTATTACTCATGTAACCATGCGCGAGAACCCTATCTATCACAGCACCTATACTGGCCGTCCACCTGATGAGCCAGCGGTATTGGGTGTTGCGCTAAATGAAGTGTTTGTGCCTATTCTTCAAAAGCAGTTCCCAGAGATTGAAGATTTCTATCTACCGCCTGAAGGTTGTTCGTACCGAATGGCAGTCGTGACCATGAAGAAGCAATACCCAGGTCACGCTAAGCGAGTGATGATGGGTGTATGGTCTTTCTTACGCCAATTCATGTACACCAAATTTGTATTGGTGTGTGATGAAGATGTGAATGCACGTGATTGGTCTCAAGTAACCGCAGCGATGTGCGAACATATGGATCCGTCACGCGATAGCCTGATGATAGAGAACACGCCGATCGATTCATTGGATTTTGCCTCACCCGTGGTTGGGTTAGGTTCTAAGATGGGTCTAGATATTACTAAGAAGTGGGACGCAGAGTTAGCGTTATCGCCAGATGTCCAAACAGCACCTGTAAATAGTGAACATATTGAGGGTAGCTTGGCTGAGTTAACCAAGGTTCATCCTGAAATTATTGATGTTCACCTGCAAAACGACAATGCCAGCATGGTTGTGGTGTCTATTGATAAGCAAGCTGCCGGTAATGGTAAGAAAATCATGGAAGCGGTTTGGTCTCAATTTGATGAGAACAAGTTTGTTATCGTGTGTGATGGCGATGTCAATGTGAGTGATTGGAATGACATCATTTGGGCTGTAACGACAAGAATGGATCCGGCGAGAGATACGTTATTCCTGCAGAACGAAACTGGACACTCAAAAATGGGTCTCGATGCGACCAATAAGTGGGAAGGTGAATGCCTGCGTGAGTGGGGTGTACCAATCACAAAAGATCCTGATGTTGTGAAAAAGATTGATAGCATCTGGGAACAGCTAGGAATTTCATGAGCTACCAAGTAGTCTTATACCCAGAAAACATCAGTTTCACAGTAGAAAAAGGGCAAACGGTCTTGGATGCTGCGCTCAACAGCGATATCTATTTCCCAAACCGTTGCCAAGTTGGCGCATGCGCAATGTGTATGTGCAAAAAATTAGAAGGGCAAGTGAGTTACCACCTTGAACCCATGCTCACAGAGAAAGAGCAGCAACAAGGCTGGATTTTTGCTTGCCAAGCATTTGCAGAAAGTAATTTAGTTCTAACCTTTGCCGATTAAGGGTTAGTAAGAGGAAGAACATGACTATTAAATGTAAAGTGAAGTCTATCGAGCCTTTGGCTTGTAATACTTACCAAATCCTACTTCACCCAGAAACACCGGTCGCTTTTAAAGCGGGCCAGTACCTGATGGTTGAAATGGGCGAGAAAGATAAGCGCCCATTCTCTATCGCAAGTAGCCCTTGCCGCCACGAAGGTGAGCTTGAGCTGCACATTGGTGCTGCCGAGCACAACGCTTACGCACTAGAAGTGGTTGAAGCGATGAAGAAGGCACAAGCTGAAGATGGCGATATTGCGATTGATGCTCCACACGGAGATGCTTGGATCAAAGAAGAAAGCGATCGCCCTCTATTACTTATTGCTGGTGGCACGGGTTTCAGCTACGTGCGCTCTATTCTTGATCACTGCATCGCGCAAAATAGCTCGAAAGAGATCTACCTATACTGGGGCGCAAAAGATGAGTGCCAGTTATATGCTAAAGAAGAGTTGGTTGGCATTGCAGAAAAGCATAGCAATGTGCACTTTGTACCGGTAGTAGAAGAAGCACCGGAAGTTTGGCATGGCCAAACAGGTAATGTGCTTGAGGCTGTTATGCAAAGTTTCGAATCATTAGCTGATTTCGATATCTATATTGCAGGTCGTTTTGAAATGGCGGGCGCTGCAAGAGACCTATTTACTCAGAATAAAGAAGCAAAGCGTGACCATATGTACGCTGATGCTTACGCATTTATCTAACAATACCCTTAGATTTTGAGCAAAAAGAGAGCAGAAATGCTCTCTTTTTTACGTTTAGGTGAACTATTAGGCAGTTAACCCCTATTTATTCATTTTTCATGAAAAAGTAGTTGCTAAGCTGAGAGGGTTCCCTATAATGCGACACCACTGAGACGGCAGACGCCACAAGGCTTCAGCAAGAATCAGTAAGACGGAAAGCGACAAAAAATTAATTTTCAAAAAGTGTTTGACACTGAATGTTAATTCGCTAGAATGGCCGTCCACTTCGAGAGGCTCCTTACTTAAAAGGAACGCTCAAGAAGTTAAGCTCTTTAACAATTTAAACCTATCAATCTGTGTGGGCACTCGTTGATGAATAT
>NZ_JBFSUR010000044.1:0-37125 GCF_041467535.1 Vibrio sp. 10N.247.311.47 | reverse complement strand
TTACCGACTATAAGTTTAGACGGTGGGTGGAAGTGTCCATATCATTAACAACGCCGCTTAAGAATAATAATTCGAGAGCTCAATTAGGTTGCCCGCCGCTTATCATCTGAAAGGTGGTGTCAGTTAGGCTTGAGGATTCACACGCTATAAGCTTAATCTTTACTGGAACACAGTTCAGAGATTCGGTCACACATGGCTTGGTTGACTGCGAAGTGGGTGTTGAGGAATGCTAGTTGGGCAAGTGCCGATTCAGCGGTGCGCTCGTAGCCTTGGGTAAAGGTTGGTAGCAATTGGGCAAACTTAGGGAAGCGTGCTTCTAGCCTTCTATCCGACATAAATTCATCAACGAATTCAGGCTCAGACTGTTCAGTTTGATCCACAAGATCGATCAAACGATCGAGTGCGTAAGATTGAACGAACCGACTGCCCGACAGCTTTTCGCCTCGGTTATAACGAGACATACCCACATAAAGATTGGTTAGAGCCTCACCAATGATCCAATCTTGGGAATTAGTGTCTGTCTCCCCTTTTATTGGTGAAACACAACACTGTGTATCAAATTCATGTTGCTGCCAAACAATACGCCCTTCAGCAAACGGAATGTGCGCTAACTCGTGGGGTTCAAACACTGCAAACTCACAAAAGATTCCGTCAGCGTACAGAACTTTATAGCCATCGACGGTATTTCTCACTGCGTAGTCGATTGAGTGAATATCAGATAGCCAATGCAAACTGTCTAAGAAATACTGCTTGTGCCCCGTTTGCACTATTGCGAAAAAATCGACATCTGAGTACTGATCAAGTCGTTCTGTTTCAATACCTACTGAGCCCAATCCCAGCAAAGCATGAGCCTTACCCGATGCTTCCAAAGACTCCCCAATAGCATCTAAACGCTGGAGTAATTTTTCTGGTGTGTTTATGTGTCTTGTCTGTATCACTTTGTCCGTCTGCATTGCTCAATCCCTATCAAGTTGAATGCCACTCAACCTAACTGATAGTTAGAACATCTAAGAAGCTTAATTTATAAAATGTGTGTTTTGGATAACGATCTGCGCAAGTTATTGTTTGAATTAAGGTGGGATTTAGAGGTGAGAAAGAGTGTGTACAAGCTATAAACAACACTCTTCTATCATGACTTATCTTTTTAGCAGCTCATATTTGCAACAACGTTGACACCATGCTCACGAAGTTTGCTTTTCTTCCAAGCTCTCGCGTCTGCCGACATATGAACAGAGACAGTCAAGCCCAATTTTGCACTCATGATACCGATCGACATGCCTAGATTACCTGTGGAGCCTACCGCAATGCTGTATTGTTGGAAGAAGTCACGGAATTCAGGTTCGAGCAACTTACTGTAGTCATCGCTCTCACACAGTAACCCGGCTTCAATCGCAAGCTTCTCGGCATGCGCTAGTACTTCATAAATACCACCGCGAGCTTTGATTGAGCCTGAAATTGGCAAATGGCTGTCTTTCTTCATCATCAAACGCCCTTTTATAGACTGCTGATAATGAGCTTCCAATACTGATTTCATAGATGGAATGTCAATAAGCTCAGACTCGATGATGCCATTGGTCGCTTGAGTTTCAGGAAACGCCTTGGCTAGATAAGGAGCAAACCTTTGTAGCCTCATGCTCGCATCGTGAATATCTTGTTCGCCTAATTCCACATAAAGCAAACCGCGCTCCAGAGACGTCACATTTGGGTTAAACCAAACCACTTCTTCCAATGCAATCAATTGTTGAAGCAGTGGGAAGTCCGAGATGAGCTTGTCGATATTTAATACAGTCATGGGTGACTTTTCTGGCTAAGCGCGTACTGCGCAGGTTCAATCATTAGTAAACCTATTTAAACGGTATTTGTGTAATCATTCAATGATCTGTAGGCTAGCCTGTCTTCTCATAAGCAAACAGTAGAACAACCTATGAGCGCCTCTCTTCGTAATAGCATTTTCGTGATGTTAGGGATTCTATTCCTAGCACTTAACCTTCGTGGGCCTTTTACGAGCTTGGCTCCTGTGCTTTCTCAGGTTATGGAAGGCCTCAACCTTACGTCATCGGCTGCAGGCTTCTTAACAGCTTTGCCACTGTTAACTTTTGCCTTATTCTCACCATTAGTCACCAAGATATCCCAACGAATTGGTCTAGAGCCTAGCCTGTTATTAGGCTTAGTTCTGATCACTACGGGTATTACACTGCGCTCTGCTGGGTTAACCCCAACCTTGTATATCGGCACGGTGATGATCGGGCTTGGTATCGCGATTGGTAATGTGTTGTTGCCTGTAGTAGTGAAAGTTAGCTTCCCGACACGCATCGCTACTGTGACTTCTCTGTACATCTTTACGATGGGCATCGGTTCGACGTTAGGCTCAAGTTTGATGGTGCCGTTTTCAAATCTAACCTTATTTACGATCACGGGTTGGCAATTAGCGCTGTTAATGAACTTGGTATTTCCAATATTAGCTTTGATGATCTGGTTGCCTAAAATCAGAAAACGCTCATCTTCGGCCAGCAATAACAAGCAACAAGACAAACCTCTGCCGATGAAACAGATGATTAAAAGCGGCGTAGCGTGGCAAGTAACGTTAGCGCTTGGGCTTAACTCATTTACCTTCTACTCTTTGGCTGGCTGGTTGCCACAGATATTGAACGATCTTGGCTACAGCGAAATCGACGCGGGCTACATTTATGGATTTCTGCAATTTTCGACTATGGTTCCGGGGCTGCTGTTACTGCCGTTCTTAGCCAAAAGTGACAATCAACAATGGCTCATCACTCTATGTGCATCGAGTGTATTTGTTGGATTGATTGGTCTTCTGTATTTGCCTGAGTTTGCGATCTTTTGGGTGGGACTGTTTGGATTAGCCAACTGCTCGACATTTATTATCGCGCTCTCTTTTGTTGGCTTGCGTACATCGAATAGCAGCCAAGCCGCATCATTGTCGGGTATGGCTCAGGGAATCGGTTATGCGTTGGCAGCCACTGGTCCAACGCTGGTGGGTAAGCTTCATGCTCAGACAGATTCTTGGAGTGTGCCGATTCTGTTGATCGCATCTGTTGCCTTTGCGTGCACGATTTTCGCGGCATTGGCAGCACGAGATAAGAAAGTAAGCGTTTAGGCCAAACAGAATGATTATGGCGTCGCGACTTTATTTGCTCGCGACTCTATGGCTGACGACGGTTTTGATGTATTCACTTGGCGACAAACCAAACTTGCCTTTAAAGCGCTGACTAAAACGCCCTTCCGATTGGTAACCGCAAGACTGAGCCAACATCGCCACATTCTGCTGTCCGTTTTGCATCAGATAAAGCGCGTGACTCAAGCGAACTTCAGCCAGTACCTCTCGATATTGCATGCCTTCCAGTTTGAGCTTCCGAATCAATGTCCCTCGGCTCATCGCAAATCGCTCCGCCACCGACTCTAATGGATGTTTCTCATCTGGTGAATGTGAAAGGTAATGGCTGAGCTTTTGGCTAAACGAGACGTTGGCACTGACAAACAATAGATGCAACACCCCTTTTTCAGCTAATTGCTGGTACAAGCCCTGCAACCAAAACTGTTGAGTCTCTTTGCTCATGCTCTGTGTATCAAACGAAAACAACGCATTGAGTGAGTCTTGTAAGTTTCGATCCACTTTCACCGTAGGCAGTCCCAGATCATTCGACCGTTCCTCACTTAAATCAAGCATCGCCTGAGAAGGTTGGAATTGAAAGCTGAACACTCGCGACAAGAAGCGCCCTTTGTGGGGCATGTTCTCAAAACTTAGTGAAGCTGATGCCTCACACAACAGCAGATCAGAATGTGAGAGCTCTGCCGCTGAATCTTTCCAAAACAGGCGCTTACTTCCTGTAATGATCTGAATGATACTAGGGGATAGAATCCTCACATTACGCAGCTTTTGTAACTGCTCTGCACGAAAGATCGTCACTTGATATTGATGATTCATCTCATCCCCTTATTTACTTATTATGTACGTGTATAAGCTTTAACGTACATAAGCTATTAACGTGTATAAGTTGCGGTCAGTTTAGCTTTGTCTAAAGCCATGCTGTTCAACGTGAATCCAACCACAGCCGACGGCGTATTTTCGTCGAGGTTAAGTTTGTCCGTTGGTAATGCCCAAACCGTGAACTGGTAACGGTGCATACCATCTTTTTCTGGAGGACAAACGCCACCGTAGCCAACTGTACCGTAATCAATGCGACCTTCTTTGCCACCGACTTTAGAGATGTCGACACCGCGAGGTAGCTCGTTCACAGTTGCAGGGATATCAAACGCAACCCAATGCCAGAAGCCACTTTCAGTCGGTGCATCTGGATCATAAGCTGTGATAGCAAAGCTTTTGGTACCTGCTGGTGCATCTTTCCACATCAATTGTGGTGATTGATTATCGCCGTCACAACCCCAACTAGAGTATTCAAAAGTCTTTGCCATTGGGTGACCTTCTTGAATATCGTTGCTGGTTAATTCGAACGCATGAGCAGAGCCTGTAGCCAAAATACTGATTGCCAATACTGATTTGATGATGAGTTTCATGATGGTTCCTCTTATTAGGTATGAGCCCAGTATAGTCCCCACACTTCGCCCAATAATGACAGTAAGTACACAATTATCTATTTTATTTCAAATAAATGATACTTACTGTACTTGTACTTTATTATTTAAAAGCATGACCCACTCGACAATTTGTTGTTAAAAGAACACTTGTTGACATTCAGGTTACAAATCGCGCCCAAAACTCTTTAGACTCGCCCCACGACTTTTAACGAGAATGATTGGATGCGCAGGTTTACATTAGCTCTTTGCTTGATCTTTTGGCTCCCAACCCTAGTCAATGCCCAAAGTTTGCAAGATAAGTGGCAAACTCTGTATCAACTGAGCTGGCAATCATCCCCACTCTTAGTATCTCAACAAGAGTTGGCTCAGTATCCGAAAGTTCTGCTCCATGAAAATAGCCGCTATCCTGATTTCAACCAATTCAGTTGGGACGACATCGCAGCGTTAGCGTCAATACAAGATCACTGCCAAGCGATTGAAAGCAGTAACCCTTCATTACATGAAGCCATCGAGTTCGAGCTCGCTCTGTGTCAGCAACAAACATTGGATTCGATTTGGTTTGCAGCACACTCCAAACGTCACCCTGCCGGTGGCAGCTTTGCTGGTCGTTATTTAGCCGCTTACCCAGATGTGACCGAGCAGATACGCCCATTTTTGAGTCTTACCAACCCTCAGCACCCTTTATATAACAAACTAGAAAGCCTAAGTGCACAAGGCAGAGAAGCACTGCTCAATGGATACCGCGCTTGGCAACAAGATGATGTGCTTTGGTTAAGTGGCGAACAAGGCTGGAAAGCTATTCCCTTAGATGTTTGGCAACCTATCGCAGAGCAACAAGAGGTATCTTTGGCAGGTGAAACCTGTACTTTTCGTTACAGTAACGTGTGCTTAAACGAGCCTAGCAATGACAATCTGATCATGAAAACGTTGATCTTTACATTGCTGCTAACGTTGCTTTCCGGGCTCGCTAGAGTCTTATACCTAAGAACAAAACAACGAAAAGAGAGGCAGTTCGTTTTACAGCTTCTTACTCATGAACTGCGCACGCCTATTACTAGCCTAGGCTTAACCGTCGAAATGTTTAGAAATCGCTACGATGACTTTTCTGATGAAACTCAAAGTGCGGTTTGGCGTTTAATATCTGACTATCAAAGGCTTTCTCAGCTCACCGAAAACAGCAAAGTGTACCTAAGTTCGGATCAGTCAGAGCCTTTGTTGAAGCAAAACGCTTCATTAGAAGAGTGGCTCGATCATGTCTGTGAAAAGCACAATATTTCTTATCAATGTGAAGCGCGTGAAGTTGAACTGAACCTTCCCTATTACTGGCTAACCATCTGCTTGGATAATCTAATCAAGAATGCCAAACAACATGGTAAAGGTGAGGTTTTGGTAAAGGTCGAACTCGGTGACAAGCTGACGATTGAGGTACAAGACGAGGGGCACTTCCCTTCACCGATACAACGGCTCATGTCTGGTGTCACGCCAAGTGAAACGCACGAACTGGATAACATGGGCATTGGCCTGACTATTGTCGAGCACTTGATGAAGCAAGCGAATGGCCGCCTCATTATTCTTCGTAACCCAACCCGATGTATTTTGGAAATTGCTTATGAACACCCTACTGCTGATTGAAGACGACCAACTGCTTGGACAAGGCCTCGTCAGCTTCTTTGAATCCAATGGTTACCAATGCCTTTGGGCGAAGGATTCAGAGAATGCCAGTAAGAAATGGTTTCGAGCCGATCTTGTGATACTGGATCGACAGCTTGAAGATGGGGACAGCTTGCAACACCTTCCAAACTGGTTGCTCCTCAAAGCGCTGCCTGTGATTGTGTTGACCGCTAAAGTAGAAGTTCAACAACGTGTTGAAGGTTTAATGGCGGGTGCCAAAGACTATGTGACTAAACCATTTTCGAACGACGAATTACTCGCTCGAGTCATTACCCAGCTACGTCCGTTAGGTGTGAGCCTCTTAACTTACGCAAATATCCAAATCAACTTGTCGGAACGGATCGCTTATCTGGATGAAAGCCCTGTAACACTAAAACCTAAAGAGTTTCAGCTATTGGTACTGTTTGTTCAGAACCAAAGTCGTGTGTTTCACCGAGATGAATTACTCAATAAGATTTGGGGATATCAGGCTTTTCCTAGTACCCGAACTATTGATAATCACATACTGCGCTTACGCCAGAAGCTGCCAACATTGAATATAGAAACACATCGTGGCGTTGATTACCGCTTGGCCGGGGAATCATAATGAAAGTTACTTCGTTAACCGCACTGATCTACACATTGCCGCTCGCAAGTCATGCGGCATGGTTTACCGACACGCCATTGCAGCACACCTATCAATCTCTACTTGATGACCAACCTCAAGTTGCGTGGCAAGAGCTGCAAATCGCACTCGATCACAAATCACTCGATAGTGAGCTTTGGCTGCCAGTCAAACAAGAGATCCTGAGCCAGACTCAATGTGGAACCTTACTCAAACAAAGTGCTGAGCCAAAACACCACATCCAAGTCAGCTTCATTCGACGCTATGGCCTGTCGTCGCACGGTTATCAAATCAAAGTCTCTGCCGAGCAACTCAGCAAAGGCTCAGAAACTCAAACTCTTTCTTTGGTATCGCCTAAAGGTAAAGTCCTTCTCGATGGACAACTCGCTTCCAATAATGAGTATCAAGAGATTGAAACCAATGAAATGTTCATCAAACCCGAATCTGGTGTTTATCAACTAAAGATAGGTTCAAATCACTACCCTATTATTGTCGCTTTAAATAACAGTAATCGATGGCTGACGCTCGAAAGTAAACTCAGCGAACCACATATCGTGCTCTCGCCTCCAAAGGTGATCGACAACTGCCCTGACGCTAATGTGAGTTGGCAATGGTTTGATGAAAACTACAACCTGCTGGGTTACAAAGTGCCAATCAAAACAGCGCAAGCACCCGTTCCCACAGAAAGTCCACTTGGAACCAAAGCCAAGCACTTGAGTGCTTCGGTTGAAATGTTTGAATACCAAGGCGCTATTGAAGTCCAATATGTGCAGCGCGTCGCCGTGCCTTTCTAATGGAAAACCACTAAAGCCAAACAGAAAATAGAGACATATAGGTGACAAAGCACTAGCGCTACTTAGGTGTAATAACCGTAGTTACCCTTTACGGAATCTAAATATGCTCAGCGTACGTCACCCACTCAATCTTTCTAATTTTGCCATTGTGGCTTTAACAACAGCTTGTCTGTTTTCATCCAACGCACAAGCGAGCCAAATAACGCTCACCAGTAACAACAATACCGTCGCTACCTCATCGAATACTTTAGAGGTCGATTGGAACGGCTTAAGCGTTAACAGTGCTGCTCTCACCGTTGATAGCCAACCACAGAAAGCGACCAATCTGGTCATTGGCTTTTCCGATAAAGCTGACTCAGCAAAAATCGCCACTTGGACCTTAGTACCCAGTGGAATAAACGTTAAGGCAGAGCTTAATCAAGACCAGCTCACTTTTCAGTTCAGCTTACCTTCAAATATACAGGTGAAACGAAACAAACCCATCGAATTGGCGTGGTTTGATCTTGCCGAACAACAAACTCAGACACTATTTCTTCCGTTTAGTGAAGGTATGCGCGTGCCTACTGACAACAAGCTTTGGGCAAGTTATCTCGTCGGTAACCATTCTGGAAGTAACACTACTCAAGACTTGAAGATGCCTTTTTGGACAGTACAGAAAAACAATCATTTCATTAGCTATCAAATGGTTAATGCAACCAACAATCAACTGCTCTTTTCAGATGCATCCTCTAATGCTTCCTCAAATACAAAAACCAAAATTGATATGAAGGCAGCACACCAATTTACGATGCTCAATCAGTCACAACCTTTTCTTGTTCGTATCACCCTCGGAGACTCGTGGTTAGATGGTGCCAAACAATACCGAGATTGGCGCATCAATAATGACCAGTCTGAAACGCTTGTAGCAAAGCAAAAGCGCAATCCAGATGTGACTAAGTTGATCGGCGCGAGCCACGTTTACCTATTTGGCAAAGACCCATTAAGCATCCAAGATGTGAGTGACTGGTGGGGATTGAAAACATGGTATCTAGAGGGCTCTAAACTCAATGTTTCTGCGGAAGCGAAAAGAGAGCTATCGTCACTCTCCAAGGGGAAAGATTGGTTCAGTCAGTACCACAAACAACTATTGTTGGACTCTATTAGCCAGTCATTGCAGGTGTTATATCCTGTTGGTAATCCGACACTCGAAGACAACACGATTAAAGCGCAATATAAAGCAGCACAGGATAAGAAGAACTGGTTGCTAGAGCACGCTTCCCCTTACCTAAACTCGTCAGAGACTTGGGGACAAGCGCTGTCTTCAGACATGGTCGCTAATCTAAATAAGGCAGGCTTAAACAAACTGTGGCTTGGATTCGATAATTGGATGCCAGAATTCTATCAACCTAACGCTGTGGGCCTGGCAAAACAGTCCGGATATCTGGTCGGTACTTACGATTCCTACAACACCGCAATTCCTGCGAAGCTCAATGACAACTGGCTAACCGCTCAATTACCAGAGCCGATGCGTCAGAGTTGTGCCATTGAACTGGCAGATGGCAACCTAAAAAAAGGGTTTCGCGGTAACGGATTCTATCTAAATCCGAATTGCCATTTAGAATACGTAAAACAGCGTGCTCAAGACATTATGAGATTCGGCAACTTCAACAGCTTGTTCTTAGATGTTGATGCAACCGCCATGGCACGTGAAGATTACAGCGGCTCTATAGATAGTCATAGCAACAGTAATGGCAATGGCAATGGCAATGGCAATACAAACGAATCAGACATGCTTTCTGCCTTCAACAACCGAATGCAGTGGCTTAGCGAGCAACCATCGTTAGTATTAGGATCTGAAGACGGCAACAGCCTAACAACAAAAGGCATCGTGTTTGCACACGGCTTAGAAACGGTTGGTTTTGGTTGGACAGATAAAGACATGAAAGAGAACTGCCAGTCTCCCTATTACTTAGGCCGTTGGTACCCAGACCACAAGCCTGACTTCTTCTTTAAGCCGGCCGAGGTTAAAGAGCCCTATAAGTCGCTACTGTTTTCGCCACAATATCGAATTCCACTTTACCAAGCCGTTTTCCATGATGAAGTAATAAATACGCACCATTGGCATTCAGACAGCCTCAAGTTCACTAATGTACAAGCAGAACGTGACTTAACCGCCATGCTATACAACACACCACCGATGGTTCACTTGACCAGAGATGAAGCTTTATCAAGTTCAAGCCAGAGAATCAAAGCACTCAAACACTATCAAGATGGCTTTGAACCAATGCACGAACAGTTATGGGATAAACAGTTGGTCGATTTCGAATGGTTAGATAAGAGCGGCGATGTTCAACAAACTGAGTTCAGTGACGGGAGTAAGATCATTGCTAACTTTTCTAACAAGGCATTTCGTTACAACGGTGTCGATATTGCTGCCCTATCGGTCAAAGCTATATTGGCGAATGGGCAAGTCGTCGACTGGCAGCCAGATCATAGTTAGCTTCGATACGGTTTAGACAATAACGAATAATAGGAAGCCTAAGCACTTAACCGCTAAGGTTTTCCCCGTTACTTTTGCTTCCTATTTTGAAAGGCAGTCAGTAGATAGTCGATAAAGACCTTTTTACGTTTCGGCATCAACTGCCTGTCTGCATACACTAGGCTTACTGAAACTTCTGGCATCTCATATTCAGGTAACAGACGAATCAGCTTACCTGTCTTAAAGTGTTCCCGACAAATGAATTCAGGAAGCACCGCCAAGCCGAGCCCATCCACACACGCTGTTAGGCATGCCGTGATGGTATTCACCCGCAACTGACACGGTAGATCGATCAAAATCGACTCTCCGCCTTCTAATTGTAAATGCCACTTGGGTAGACGCGCGGCCTTGTTCACCACCTCAATCATTCTGAATGGCGGTTCAAGATCATCGGGTGAAGAGACGTCATCGAACTGCTCTAAATACTCAGGGCTGGCTGCCAATACACGCTTTGATGTTGTGAGGTAGCGAGAAACCAAGCTCGAGTCCACTAGCTCACCAATTTGTGCGTAAAGATCGATCCCCTCCGCAATGATGTCGACTTCTCGATTCGACAGTTCTAAGTTCAAAGTCACGTTTGGGTGCTCTTTTAGGAAGCTGTGGATGTATTTAGCTAATACTTGATGCCCCAATTCGACAGGCAACACAACATTTAACTGCCCTCGGATCAAATCCTGATTGGCTGAAACCTCTAGCTCAGCTTGGTTCATGATCTCTTGCATCTGCATGCTCGACTGATAAAAGCGCTCACCCTCTGGCGTTAAGACTAAACTTCGTGTCGAACGAGTGATCAACCTCACACCTAGATGCTGTTCCAGCTCGTCTAGCTTTCGGCTGACGGTCGACTTGGTCATGTTCAATGCTTCAGCTGCGTGCGTGAAACTCCCACAATCAACAACTTGTGTAAAAACAGTCACAGCATTTAAGTCCATCGTACTTCTCCCAAAGCGCCATTAGTTAGATTTTTGCAACAGTGTTTCCCTTTTTTCCTATCTTATCAATCAATCGAATTCATTTACAATTCGTTACATCTAAATAAAAACAAAATGAGAAAGAAAAAATGACAGAGAACAACAACGCTTCGCAAACAGTAAGCACAAAAAAACGTAAAAAAGCTCCGCTTATTGCTACTGCGATCATGCTGTCATTGGGTTTAGCCGGTGCTGGATACTGGTACGGCTATGGCCAGTACTTTGAATCTACCGACAATGCCTACCTACAAGGCGACATCACGAATATTAGCCCTAAGGTCTCTGGCTATATTGTTAAGTCTTATGTGAGTGATAACCAATCGGTTAAAGAAGGTGATTTGCTGGTTCAAATCGATGACCGTGATTACCAGTCAGCACTCGCTCAAGCAAACGCCCATTTAAGCGTCGTGCAATCAGACGTCAAAAATCTAGTGGCACAACAAACGTTACAACGTAGCAAGATCAATCAAGCAGAAAGCCGCGTTGATTCTGCACAAGCTGAATACGAACGCGCGATTCAACAAGTGGTACGTTCTCGTAGCTTACTAAAGCGTAACTACGCGTCTCAAGATGAAGTCGATAGCATGGTTGCACAACAAAAAGTAACTCAGGCAGATTTAGAAGAAGCAAAAGCAAACCTCGTTGCAACCAATGACCAATTAACCGTTATCGCTAGTGAGATTGAGCAAGCAAATGCATCCGTGACCGAAGCTCAAGCCCAGAGAGATCAAGCACAGCTTAACCTTGATTACACCAAAATTTACGCGCCAGCAGATGGCGTGATTGGTAAACGCAGCGTACGTGAAGGCTTGCTGATTCAAGCAGGCGCACCACTGATGAGCTTGGTACCAAACAACCAAGTGTGGATTGAAGCCAACTTCAAAGAGACACAGCTAAGTGGTATTCACAAAGGTCAGACGGTTGAAGTAGAGCTGGATGCGTTCCCGGGGCAGCCTCTTGAAGGTGTGGTAGACAGTTTCTCCCCTGCGACTGGCGCTAAATTTGCGCTCCTACCACCAGAAAACGCGACCGGTAACTTCACTAAAATCGTTCAACGTGTACCGGTTAAAATTACTATTCCAGATCAGCAAGAGTTGAAAGGTCGACTGCTTCCTGGTTTGTCTGTGGTAGCGACCATCGATAAACGAGGCTAGACCATGAGTAACGCTGGTGTTGTCACCCAAACAAATGATGATGACGAGGTTTCGAGACGCCATTGGATCGCCCTATTTGGCGGCTTGATTGGCGCGTTTATGGCGATCTTGGATATTCAGATCACCAACTCGTCTCTCAAAGATATTCAAGGTGCGCTATCAGCTACCTTGGATGAAAGCTCGTGGATCTCTACGTCTTACCTAGTCGCAGAGATGATCGCTATCCCACTCAGTGGTTGGCTTTCTAAAGCGCTCGGTAAACGCCGTTATATCACGTGGACGACAGCCATTTTCACCATTTCATCTTTGTTGTGTTCGTTCTCTTGGAACATGACCTCGATGATCGTGTTCCGCGCGATGCAAGGCTTCAGTGGTGGTGCTCTAATCCCGCTTGCTTTCTCGCTGGTGATTCAGTTATTGCCGGTCAACAAGCGTGCTGTGGGTATGGCACTGTTTGGTGTAACCGCGACCTTTGCTCCATCGATTGGCCCTACTTTTGGTGGCTGGCTGACGGAGAACTTCTCGTGGCACTATATTTTCTACATCAATATTCCGCCAGCTTTGCTTGTGATCACCATGATCCGATATGGCTTGGACGATGAAAAGCTCGACCTTGGCACGCTGAAAAAAGCCGATTGGTTTGGTATCGCCACCATGGCATTAGGGCTAGGTTGTTTGGAAGTGGTGTTAGAAGAAGGTAACCGTGAAGAGTGGTTCAGTTCGAGCTTTATTATTGGCTTGAGTATCGTGTCGGCGGTGAGTTTGGTTTACTTCGTGATAAACGAACTCCAACACAAGAAGCCATTGGTTAACCTGCGGCTATTGCGGGATGGGCAATTTGCGATGTCTTGTATCGCCTATTTGATTCTAGGAATGGCATTGCTCGGCTCTATCTATGTTCTACCGATGTATCTCACTCAAATTCAGCAATATAACGCGATGGAAATTGGTGAAGTGCTAATGTGGATGGGTTTCCCACAGCTTCTGATATTCCCAATTGTGCCAAAGCTAACACAGATCATTAAGCCTAAGTACTTGGTTACCTTTGGCTTCGCGATGTTCGGTTTTAGTTGTTACGTAAATACACACATGACAATCGATTTTGGCGGGCAACAGCTGATTTTATCTATGGTTCTGCGTGCTATTGGTAGTCCGTTCATCATGGTTCCGCTGTCTTTGGTTGCCATGAAGAACATCAGCAAAATGGACACGCCAGACGCATCAACGTTAACCAACGTAATGCGGAACTTAGGGGGCGCTTTCAGCATCGCGATTATCGCTACGCTATTGGATAACAAAACCCGTGAGCACTTAGCACACATCAAGGAGTCGCTACCTTCAGTGAGTCAACTTGGTTGGCAGACGCTTCAGCAACAACAAGCGTTTTTCATTCAGTCAGGAAGTGATGCCGCAACTGCGATGCAACAAGCACAAGCAAGTTTGCTCGGCACAATGCAACGTGACGCAGCCATCATGGCTTACAACGATGTGTTCTTAATGATGACGGCGTTCTTGGCTCTAGCGGCAGTATTGATTCTAAACATGCGTGATTAACGCTAGAGTTTCGGTAAATAAAACTTCAAGCAAAGAACAACATTTCGAATAAAAACTCGAACAATAAAACAGAGAGGTGAGCTTATCGGCTTGCCTCTTTTTTATTTCTAAAACACGTATAACCCCACTAAAATCAGGTAAAAGTCACCTGCGTTTGAAGGCTTTCATAAATGTTATCTAATACTCTTTAATTACCAATAGTTTATTGAGTGTTTGTATGTGATATAGGCACCTTGACAATGTGCAACTTGACACCTAAATTAAAAAATAACATTTGGTATTAAGGAAAATGGATTTGACCTTACCAACAGACCTTCGAATTTTGATCGTCGACGACTCTAAAAGCGCAACAATACTTATTAAGCAGCAACTGGCTAGTTTGGGAGTTTCGCGCGACTGTATTTTTATTGCGACCGACTATCGAAAAGCCATTAAAGCGGTCGAGACACACTCTTTTCATGTACTCCTCATTGACTACCACTTAGAACAGTCTTTTACTGGCTTTGAGCTGTTGGGCATTCTGTATCGAAACCGCCTCATCGATCATACTGTGGCGACAATCTTGCTCTCTGGGGATATGCGTCAGGAAACAGTATTAACCGCCCTTTCAGGTGAAGCACACCACTTCGTTTCTAAACCGATTAATACTCAAACGTTGGGTAAAAAGATCCAAAGTGCCGTGTCCGTTTCAAAGAAACTCACCCAACTGAATGATTTGTATCCCATTGCCAGTCAAGAGAGATTAGCTCAAGCTTTGGCGATCTCCCCTAATGGTACTAGCGTTCAGTTCGAAGCGACATTGATTGAACATTTAATTGCAGGTAAGAAATGGCAGTTACTCTCTAGCGTCATTAACAACTCCAAAACCAACATGCACCCAACCAAATTGGTGGCTGAGGCGCTGATTCTCGACAGCTTAGGCAAGCCAAATTTAGCCATAGATAAGCTCCACAATTTTCTAATAGCACAGCCACTCTCATTGAGCGTGATTGACTGCTTAAGCTGTATCTATGAAAAACATAAAATGCTGCTGCCTGCTCTTAAATTAGCGATTCGTGCATTTGAGATGACTCCCAGCATCAGCCATCGTGCAATCAGGGCCATCGACTTAGCTGAGAACGCAGATAACACACATATGATCATAAAGTTAGGTGAGATGTATGCAACCCACATTTCAGCTGCTGACATTGATGTCATCCATTCCATTGGTGCGCACTTTAATTCCTTAAAAGCAACGTATCAGCGCGAGACGCAACTAAAGTACAAACGTATTTTGCTTGAGCACGCCAACCAATTCACCGAGTTGGTAAACCTGAAACTTCCGGTAAAACAACAGCAGCAAGTTTTGGCCAGCCTTGCCCTATTTCAGAGCAGCATATTGCTCATCGAAAATAGCCCTCAGATTGCCCACAAAAAAGTGATTAGAGCTTCGACACTGTTAGCGAACAATTTCCACAGCCAACCGACTTATTTGCTCACTCAGTTATTACCCATGCTCGCCCACTTTGGTGAGTACTCTCTTTATCATTTAACAGTGGAATGTCTCAAATCTCGTGGAGAAGCCATAAATCACCAACTTGAGTCCAAAAATGTCGACCCTTCAACGTGTATAAACATTGAAAATTTGGGTTCGATCCAAGAAATAAAGGACTACATTCACAGTTACCCATATTCAGTTGCCGCCAAACTTGACTATATATACGCCGTCAATAAAGCTCATATAGATGAGAAACTTAGCGACGACTATCTAGAAGAAATCTTACAGTTAGAACTTCCTCCAAAATGGAATCAATGGATTAGTGATTCATCAAGGTATGGTTTTTCCACTAAGCCGCCTAGCCCATTTTCAACATTCAGCCGACAGGAGTCCACATGCTAGACTTTGATGCTTTAAACGCCTATTTAGACAATGACAGAGACGTCATTTACGCCGTTTTGTCTACATATCAAGAAGACCATGGCAATTCGCTACAAGAGATCGAAGAGTTGGTTCAACAACAAGATTGGGGCAAGCTTCATTTTACCGTGCACACCTTAAAAGGCATTTTAGCCAGCTTTGGTGAAGAAACGGCCACAGTTGCATTAGAAAGAGTAGAACAAAACACACTCAATAAGCTTGCGCCGCAAGATGATGATCTTTCGGTTATCTACAGCGAAATGAAGATCATTAATCAGCAAATCGATGAGGTTCTTAGCACTTATTAGTCGATAGAATTAAAACGTGCATGGCGATACTTAACAGCCGACACAGCTAAAAGAGTTGAGGTGCTTGGAAACATTGAACCTCGACTCTTAACATTTTTCTCATCATTTCTCCTCTCAATTATAGTTCTAACCCACACCTATAAATTCACGTCATTTATCTAGATAAACCGATGTATAACACATGCTTTATAAACTATCCGTCTTAATGTTTTAAACGAAAAACCAACACACTTGATGAGATGCAAAATGGTTAAATATTTGTAGATCTTTTTGTGACATAAACATACGAAATTGCATTTTATTTATTGGTAAAGAAGAAATTGTTATCTACAATCTAATGAAACCAAGCGTTAATCACTTGGTGGCATAATAAAAAAAACTAAAACGTTCAGTCGGCTAGATAAGGACAAGGAAATGAACAACGATAGTTTTGCTGCGTTTCAGGGGCTCACGGATGAAACACCCATTACCGAATCATTTTCTACCAGTGCAGACCCTTATGCTCATTATCTGAAAGATATTGTTGGCATTGATCTGCTGTCGCGTGAAGATGAGGTGTATTACGCAAAATTGAATCGCGCGGGTGAGAAAAAAGCGCGTGATGTAATGATCGAATCAAACCTGCGCCTTGTTGTGAAAATCGCAAAGAGTTACCTAAAACGTAAAGGCAATAATTTCACCCTGCTCGACCTGATCGAGGAAGGCAACATTGGCTTGATTAAGGCCATCGACAAATACGATCCAGAACCAGGCTATCGTTTTTCAACCTATGCTGTTTGGTGGATCCGCGAAAACATTGAAGCCGCACTCATGAACACGGGTCGAACCGTTCGATTGCCAGCCCACGTGTGTAAAGAAATAAACAGCCTCGCCTCAAAAAAGCTCGATGCAAGCAAAAAAATGAGTAAAGAGGTTTCAATTTCTGAGCTATCAGACAGTTCAGGTGTAAAGGCCGAACGCGTCGATCAACTGGTGGCGTTAAGCGGGTTTATTGACGTGACGACAACGGTTGGAACTAGCCATGCGCCTATGGTGCTTGATCAATGCGAAAGTGAATATATCCCAGACCCTCAACAAGATTGTGAGGATCAATCCTTTACCCAAGCTCTAGAACAAATCATCTATACACTTCCTCCAAAATTACAAAAGGTGCTCATCCACCGTTTTGGTTTCTTTGATAACAAGGTGAAAACGCTGTCTGAGGTCGGACAAATGTTGGATGTGAATGTTTCTAATGAACGTGTTAGACAAATGCAGAAAGAAGCGGTCGAAAGAATTCAAAAACGACTCAAATTTGATGGTTGGGTGTAAGTCGTAGCCCAGTTGAGAATTAGTTGAAAATAACGTTAAGCCAAAACAAAGACCTTTAGGGTGAGCCTCCAAGCTTGCCCTTTTTGTTTGCTGATTCGTTAGAAAAATAAAAAGATCGTAAGCACACGAACCCTAAGTCGCTAATCCCTAATGCCTAATGCCTAATGCCTAATGAAAAATGACAAATGCCACACCATTAACTTACCTTAAAGAAGTGACTCGCTCACTGCGCAAAATGAGATAATTGATATAAGTGGTTTCAAGACAATCTTGTTCCCACACTGATAAAATCCGTTTAGCCGCAAAATAATAATCTTTGTTTCTCAACAACATCCCAACGGTGCGGCTAAGCTTTTCAAATCGAACGTGATCGCTCGCAGAGATGTAGTCATCGTCACTTTCAATAATGGGCGCTAAACCATCAGCAAACCAATTATTCAATATTTCTCGCATCTCTAATTCAGACTCAGGCACATCCACACTCGACAACTCTCGATGTTGAGGCGGTGGCACTATGTACTTCGACGCTTGCGGTGAACTGACATAACGATACATGTCGTCCCTCCTGTCTAACGGACCCTTCTAATAATTAAGGACATATTTACCTGTTCTCAAGTTTATTTAGCGAAACAAAAAAATAAATAAAAAAAAGCCATGTATCAATAACTCTACATGGCTTTAATGAGGGCAACTTTACGCTGCCCTATCTACTTGTCGGTTTAGACTAAATGTCGGTTCAGACTAAAACCAAGCCCTCTCGATTAAATCGAGCTTTGGTCGAAGTCGTTGCCTTGATCGGTTCCAGTTTGAGAATCTGAATCAAAGCTTCCAGAGTCATCCGTGAAGTCAACACCTTGATCTTGACCACCTGAACTTGTCCAGTCGCTGCCTCCAGATTCCATACCCGCCATGTCTGGTTGCTGCTCTTGAGTAGAACCTTGCATGGTGTATTGATCATCGACCTCAACCTCAACAGAACCGCTAGCACCGTCTATTGAACTACCCAATTCGTCGTAACCTTGGAATTGGATCTCGCTAGTACCTTCATAACCTTCTGGAAGTTCAACGGATACAGGCTGCTCTAGGTTGCCACTGATTGTGAAGCTACCATCACCGTTATCCAGTGCGTTGCTCACAGTAGCGCCCTCAGGTAAGCCAGACATATCAGCGTAATCAACCGATTCGTTACCACTCACCTCATCTGGAATCGAGATAGAGATGGTATCGCCCGGCGCCGCGGTTACATCTGCTGTGCTGCCTTCAGCTTCAGCATCTTGAGCTTGGTCATCAGCTTGTTGAGCCACATCTACTTGTTGCTCTTCTGTTGCTTGAGCAGCTTGTACTTGTGGTTCATCACTTTGTACTGAATCATCTTCAACTTGGATGCTTAAGCTGTGACTTGATACTTCACCGCCGTCGTTAACTTCAACATTCATCGCTAAATTGCCATCGAAGTCTTCGTTCGGCCAGTAAGTCCACTCACCTTCACCAGATTGAGCAAAGAAGCCAGCATCGTTCGCGTCTGCAACATCAACAACCTGTGCAGAATCACTCACGCCCAACTCATCCACCAGCTGTGCATCCGTGATAGTTAGTGAACCATCATCAGCTAAGGTATAACCTTCGCTCGCCGCTGTTTCATCGCCACTTTGGATATCCACATTGAAGAAGCTTTCGATGCGATTTTCGCCATCGGTCGCTATAAACCCAACTTGAACATCGCCGGTGTAGTCTTCAGCAGGAGTGAATTGATAGTTACCTTGGTTATCGCTCTCAATTACGCCCTGACCTTCCATCAAGCTTACTGACTCAATGCTCAAGCTGTCGCCTTCTGCATCGCTCAGATTCGCTAACATGTCTTCATCAGTGAACGACAAGGTGGCATCCGCTGCGATTTCCGTCGTTGTGGTGCTGTTAACTTCTGGTGCTGCATTCTCTTGCGAGTCACCTTCTTTCACGACTACGCCAGTTTGCTCATCATGAAGCACGCCATCTTTATCAACTACGTACGCAATGTCTGCTTCGCCCGTGAAGCCTGGTGCTGGTGTGAACGTCCAAGTGCCATCGCCATTATCGACAATCTCACCTTGGCTGCGGTCGGCAAGATGAACCAGTTTCACTTCATCATCGCTGTCTGCATCCACATTCTCAGCCAAAGCAATTAGGTCGTCCGCCGTTAGGATGATGGAATCACCCGCCACAGTTTCGAAATCACCTGAATCGATACCATCATCAAACGCTTCCGGCTCATCTCCGTAATCAACCGTTGTTGCGCTTACGGTTACGAAGAACTCACCATGGAAGTCTTCAGGCGGCGTCATTTGAATGTTTGAGATATCCCAGTCGAACAGGTCGATGTATTGACCCGGCTCGGTGATCATCACGGTATTCACACCATCTGTTACCTCGAATCCAACAGGGAAACCTGTCATCACCAAGTTACTTAGTGTTTCTGAATCATCGACTAGGCCAACGTTCAGTCCCAAGTGACCCGTTTCATCTTCGCCGAAGACTAATGGACCGTCATGGTCAGTTGAAATAACCGCGCCATCTGCGACAGGACGTACGTACACAGGAACATCGAGAACCGTTTCGAACTCACCGTCACTCACGACAACTTGTAGGTCAGAAACACCCGCAAAGTCGCCTGTTGGTGTGAATGTCCAAGTACCATCACCGTTGTCTGTAACTTCTCCGCCATCTTCACCGTCTGCGGTGATAATGCGAGAAACAACAAGGTCTGCGGTATCAATGTCACCGAACAAGTTCATCAAGTCGCCAGCATCGAAGGTGAACGCGCCATCTTCGTTGGTGGTCATCATTGCGTTGCCGACGTTGAATGGTGCGTCGTTAACCGGAATGACATCCACATTCAGCGAGCCATCAACCACTTCTTCACCGTCAGTAGCTTGATAACCGAGTTCTACTAAGCCATTAAAGTCTTGAGTAGTCACTAAGTGATACATGCCGTCTGGTTGCTGAGTTAAGGTCGCATTCGCTGGTGCTCGTACTGTGATGCTCTCAATGCTGATCTCGTCGCCATCAAGGTCTGTCACTTGATCCGCGATGTAAGCCGGGTCAATCACCATGACCACATCTTCTTCGCCTTGCATCTCAATCATTGGCGCTTCAGGTGCATCATTCACTGGCGTAACATCGATGTTGCCGTCGACTGAAATTGTCTCTTGGCCATCGCTAACGTTAAACGTCATTGGCACATCGCCATTGAAGTTTTCGTTTGGTGTAAATGACCAAGTACCATCTTCGTTATCTAGCAACTCACCCAAGCTAGGGTCGATTTGTAGACCAGAAGCCGACAGCTCGTCTGCGGTGTTATCGATGTCGGTAGCTTGAGCTAACAACATGTCTTGTGTGATAAGAATGGTGCTGTCTTCGGCTGTGGTTAGTTTCACATCCTCCGACTCAGGTCCATCGTTCACAGCCAGAACTTCGATTCCTGCCGTTGTTGTAGCAGTCGCACCGTCATCATCGGTCACGACCACATCTAGGCTGATATCACCATTAAAGTTCTCGTTTGGCGTGAAGGTCACAGACCCGTTATCGTTTTGAACCAAGGTGCCGTCAGAGCCTGTGTAAGTCACACTTTCAAGCGACACTTCACCATCAACGTCAGAGCTATTAGCAATTAACTGCTCAGGGCTGATTGTGATGGTGCCATCTTCGTTCATTTGGTAAGACGTAGAACCCGCTACTGGCGCATCGTTAACATCCGTTACCGTCACACCAATATTCGCATCGACTGTCTCAGTGCCATCAGTCACTGTGAAGCCAAGGTTTACATCGCCATTGAAGTTCTCGTTCGGAGCAAAGCTATAAGTGCCGTCACCGTTGTCAGTGAACACACCCTCTGCACCCGTGTAAGACACATCCGAGATAGACAAGTCATCGCCGTCAATGTCTGCAGCGCCTGCTAGTAGGTCTGCATCCGTGAAGATTAGCGTTCCATCTTCCTCAACGGTAAAGTTTTGGTCTTCTGCTGTTGGTAGGTCATTGACTGGGTTAACGGTTAGGTCGACGCCAGCTTGAACAGTTTCAAGGCCATCTGACACATCGAAGCTCAAATCAATGTCACCGTTGAAATCAGCATCCGGCATGATAGTAAATGAACCATCTTCGTTCGCTGTTACAGTCGCATTGTCACCTGCAGATAGGTTGCTTGCGGTCAGTGCATCACCATCAACATCGGATGCGTTAGCCAGCAACTGCTCTTGAGATAGCGTAATTGAACCATCTTCATCAACCGAGTAAGCCACATTTCCGGCCACTGGGGCGTCATTAACAGCAATAACTTCAATACCAGCGGTGGTTTGAGCCGTCGCACCGTCGTCATCAATAACCGTCACATCAAGGTTGATGTCGCCGTTAAAGTTTTCGTTTGGTGCGAACGTTACCGAACCATCTTCATTTTGAACCAAGATACCGTCTGCACCTGAGTAGCTCACGCTATCAAGTGACACTTCACCATCAACGTCAGAGCTATTAGCAATCAACTGCTCAGGGCTCAATGTGATGGTGCCATCTTCGTTCATTTGGTAAGACGTTGCGCCTGCCACTGGTGCATCGTTAACGTCTGTTACCGTTACGTCAATGTTAGCATCGACCGTCTCTGTACCGTCAGATACTGAGAAGTCTAGGCTTACGTCACCGTTGAAGTTCTCGTTCGGTGCAAAGGTGTAGGTTCCATCGCCATTGTCGGTAAACACACCCTCTGCGCCAGTGTAAGACACGTCGGCAACTGAAAGCTCATCACCATCAATATCAGAAGCACCTGCTAGCAGTTGCTCGTCCGTAAAGGTAAGCGAACCGTCTTCTTCAATGGTGTAAGCGACATCTTCTACAACTGCGATGTCATTCACTGGATTCACAGTAAGGTCAGCCGTTGCAACAACCGTTTCAGTACCATCAGAAAGGTCGAAGCTTAGGTCAATATCGCCATTAAAGTCAGCATCCGGGGTAATGGTAAATGAACCATCATCGTTTGCCGTAACGGTCGCGTTATCACCGGCGGTTAGGTTGGCAGCGGTAAGA
Organism: Vibrio sp. 10N.247.311.47; assembly: GCF_041467535.1. NCBI lineage: Bacteria > Pseudomonadati > Pseudomonadota > Gammaproteobacteria > Vibrionales > Vibrionaceae > Vibrio > Vibrio sp. 10N.247.311.47. The sequence goes on along the minus strand of NZ_JBFSUR010000044.1, from coordinate 14,737 downwards.
TCATCGCCGTCCACATCCGATGCTTGAGCAAGCAGCTGCTCTTGGCTTAGTGTGATTGAACCATCTTCATCCACTGAGTAAGCCAAGTCACCTGACACTGGCGCGTCGTTAACCGCGATAACTTCAATACCCGCAGTGGTTTCAGCCGTTGCACCCTCTTCATCAGCAACGGTGACATCTAGGCTGACATTGCCGTTGAAGTTTTCATTTGGTGCGAAGCTGTAAGTACCATCACCATTGTCAGTAAAGATACCGTCTGCGCCTGAGTAGGAAACGTCGCTAACGGATACATCACCTTCAATGTCTGAGCTGTTCGCAAGAAGCTGTGCTTCAGAGATGGTAATCACGTTATCTTCGTCAACGCTGTAGGTCGTTGAACCTGCAACTGGCAAGTCATTAACGGCAATGACGTCGATACCTGCGGTTGTTTCAGCGGTTGCGCCATCTTCATCCATAACAGAGACATCAAGACTGATGTCACCGTTAAAGTTTTCGTTTGGAGCAAAGGTGTAAGTACCATCACCATTATCAGTGAATACACCATCAGTGCCGCTGTAGCTTACATCGCTGACAAACACTTCCCCTTCAACATCCGAGCTATTCGCTAGAAGTTGTGCATCGCTTAGGGTGATACTGCCGTCTTCTTCAACACTGTAAGTCGTAGAACCCGCTACCGGTACGTCGTTGATTGGAACCACTTGAACATCAATATTCGCCGATACAACATCTGTACCATCACTCACATCGTAAGTTAGGTCGACATTACCGTTGAAGTTCTCGTTTGGAGCAAAGGTATAAGTACCGTCGCCGTTATCCGTGAACACACCGTCTGTACCTTCGTAGTTAACCGACTCGACAGAAAGGTCATCGCCATCAATATCCGTTGCACCAGCCAATAGCTGTTCATCGGTAAAGGTCAGCGAACCATCTTCATTAATGGTGTAGTCGTGGTCGTAAATTACAGAAAGGTCGTTAACTGCTGTTACGGTCACGTCTAGTTCCGCTGGAGTAACCCCACCGTTGCCATCGTCTACGTTGTAGCTAATCGAGAATTCACCATTGAAGTTCTCTTCCGGTGTAATGGTGTAAGTACCATCACCATTGTCAGTGATAAGAGCGTTCTCAATGGAAACATCTCCAACACTTGGTTCGTTACCACCCGTTTCACCAGAATCATCACCTTCCTCGCCGGTTAGCAATTCAGAGATATCAATGCCGTTTTCATTCGCGAGCGCTTCTTCTGCCGTTGGTAAATCAAACGCATTCTCGCTGCCTACATCTTGGCTTGGAACAATAACGCCGTTCACGATATCAAATACATGCCAGTGGTCACCCGATGGGCTTTCAGATAAATCAGGGCTAAAGGTTTCAACCAATGTATCGCCAACAAATACCTGAACCTGTACATCTTCAACACCATCTACATCCCAACTTCTGCTGGTGTAGTTGTGTACTGAATAGTGCATGTCAGCATCTTGATAATTTGGAATAGTGATGGTTTCAGGACCACCGCCATTCGTGTCATCTACATCTTGCTGAACGACATTACCTTCACCCAAATCATGGCTCATGTCGCGATAGTAAATATGGTCTAGCTCACTGCCATTCTCTGTATCGTAGAGCCATAGGTGGTTGTCCATATCACGTGGACTGTCACCCCATGTGACCACGATACGCATATCTGTTTCTTCAAGTACTTCGGATATAGCGGTTACGCCACCGTTGGTATCTTCGCCTGCTGGAACCAGGAAGCTGCTAGTAATAGAGCCTTCTTGTTCAATAGTGACGGTACCTTGGTCAACAACAGGACCGCTCACAGAGTAGTTGCCGGATTGATCCGTCTCCGCCGTGTAAGAATGACCTGCGTTGTCGGTTAGCGTAACATCCGCACCTGCGATTGGATTACCAGTTTCAGCATCCAACACAGTACCGGTTACGGTTGTTTCATCGCCCTGCTCTCCAATAATTGCGGTCATGTCATCGTCTTCGATGTCAGTCGCGAATTGTAGGAGCTCTTCTTGAGTAATGGTGTATGAACCATCTTCTTCAATGGTTATCGCCACATCAGCAGAAACAATCGGCGCGTCGTTAACTGGGTCAACGGTTAAGCCTAAGTTAGCGGCAATTGGAGTGTCGCCATCGCTGATGCTGTAGGCAACATCGATGTAGCCATTGAAGTTTTCGCTTGGAGTGATTGAGAACGTGCCATCGCCATTATCGACAATCGTTGCATCGTCACCCACTAAGGTTAAGTCGGAAGCGACAAGGTCATCGCCCTCAATATCAGCGGCATTCGCAAGTAGCTGTTCCTGCGTGATAGTGATGACGTTGTCTTCATCAACGTTCGCGTAAACATCAGATGTCGTTGGCAAGTCATTGACTGGGTTTACCGTCAGATCGGCGTTCGCCACAATCGACTCGGTGCCGTCCGAAATATCAAAGCTTAGGTCGATATCGCCATTGAAGTTCGCATCTGGCGTTACCGTAAAGGTGCCATCACCATTATCAACAACGGTTGCATTATCGCCTGCGCTTAAGTTGCTTGCGGTCAGATCATCGCCATCCACATCAGATGCTTGAGACAGCAACTGCTCTTGAGTCAGAGTAATCGAACCATCTTCATCAATGCTGTATGCCAAGTCACCCGATACTGGTGGATCATTAATTGGAAGAACATCAATACTTGCGCTGGTGGCTACTGTCGCACCGTCTTCATCTGTCACCACTACATCGAGGCTAACATCGCCATCGAAGTTTGCGTTCGGTGCAAAGCTGAATGTGCCGTTGCCGTTGTCAGTAAAGATACCGTCAGCGCCTGTGTAAGTAACACTATCAATCGCCACTTCACCTTCAATATCAGAAGAGTTCGCCAACAGTTGCTCTGCACTGATGGTGATAACTTCATCTTCGTTGACTGAGTAGCTGGTTGAGCCTGCGATTGGCGGATCGTTCACCTCAAGTACGGTGATTCCCGCGGTGGTCGCTTCTGTTGCCCCTTCTTCATCGGTAACAACAACCGCTAAGCTCACATCACCATTGAAGTTCTCGTTTGGCGAGAAGGTGTAAGTGCCGTCACCGTTGTCTTCGAACACACCGTCACTGCCAGTGTAAGTCACGCTATCAATCGCAACCTCACCTTCAATATCTGAAGAGTTGGCTAATAGCTGTTCGTTACTGATCGTGATTGAGTTGTCTTCATGCACAGTGTAAGACGTGCTACCCGCCACTGGTGGATCGTTCTCAGGCGTCACGCTCACATCAATGTTGGCTTGAACCGTATCCGTGCCATCTGACACATCAAAGCTGAAGTTCACATCACCATTGAAGTTCTCGTTTGGCGCAAAGCTGTAGCTTCCGTCACCATTGTCGGTAAGCACACCATCAGCACCAGTGTATGTCACACCTTCGACTGTTAGGTCGTCACCTTCAACATCCGTTGCACCCGTTAACAGGTCTGCGTCAGTGAAGTTAAGAACCCCATCTTCACCAATAGTGAATGCTTGATCTTGTGGCTCTGGCGCATCATTGACAGGTGTTACCGTCAAGTCTAGGCCAGCAGCGACCATGTCCTCTCCATCGGTGACATCGTAACTAAATTCGATATTACCGTTGAAGTCTTCACTCGGTGTAATGGTGAAACTGCCATCGTCGTTCATTTGAACGGTCGCATTTTCATCATTGGTGGTTAGGTTGATTGCTGATAGGTCATCACCATCAATGTCGACAGCGTGCTCTAGCAACTGCTCTTGAGTTAGCGTGATGCTGTTATCTTCGGCTGTAACGGCACTAATATCACCGTCAACTTCTGGAGCATCGTTCGCAGGTGAGATGTGAATCGTCACGTCTTGCGTAGCTGTTGCGGTTGTACCGGTATCAACATCTGTTGATGTTGCATTCACAGTTAGAACCACATCACCATTGAAGTCACCTGAAGGGATAAACTCTAGCCCTTCTAGCTCGCCTGGTTGCAATGACCAAGTGCCATCACCGTTATCGGTACCTGCAGAAAGCGAGCTGCCTTCTGGCACGTCTTCAATCAAGATAGCAAGGTTTTCTGAGCCATCGGTATCTGTTAGAGCTGCATCAATATCAAGTGGTACAGGTGTGTCTTCAGTACCAATGATTTGGTAATCCGCGTCAGACACTGTGATTTCGATGTTGTCGATACCAAACGCCTCGTCATCGACGCTTTGATTCAGGGTTGAACCGAAGCCAAGTTCAAGTTGGCCGTCTTCTACTGGTACCGTTAGGTTGATTTGATGTGCTTGGTCATTCCAACCACTGAAGCCCTCACCTTGCGATACGCCGTGAACCACTTCGCCGACTTCATTTCCTTCTGAATCGTAAAGCGTTGTTGTGCCATCTTGAGTACGGAACGCAGAATTATCTAACGAAGTAAGCTCTTCGCCACCAACAAAGATTTGGAACGACTCACCATCCCAAGAGTCAATTTCGTAGAAGCTAAACGAGATATTAACTTCGCTCACATCACTTGGAATGTCGTAAGTTTTGCTGACGGCTTCATCACCGCCCGTTCCACCAATACGACCTAGCATGTCACCCGACTCGAAGCCTTGAGAGCTTTCTGTGCCTGTATTCCAACCGTTTGAGCCAGACTCGAAGTTGTCTGAAGCAATCACTAGGTCAGAAGCAATCGACAGCTCTGGCATATCAACCACAGATTGAACATCAATCGTCGCTTCTGCTGGTACTGTCGCTGTACCGTCATTCACGTCGAACGTCACATTCACATTGCCGTCGAAGTTTTCATTCGGTGCGAATGTGTAAGTACCGTCGCCGTTATCAACCAAAGTACCGCTATCTGAAGCCACATTTTCAATCGATAGGTTATCGCCATCAATGTCGCCCGCATTTTGCAGAAGTTGCTCTTCTGTGAAGGTAAAGCTGGTGTCTTCTTGAGTCACAAACTGTGGCTCACCGACAGTTGGCAGGTCATTAACTGGGTTAACCGTTAGGTCAGCCGTTGCTTGAAGCGTCGCATCGCCATCGGTAATGTCGAAGTTCAAATCAATGTCGCCATTGAAGTTAGCATCTGGCGTGATAGTGAAACTACCATCATCGTTTGCTGTAACTGTCGCATCACCACCAACGGTTAGGTTAGCCGCTGTTAAGTCATCGCCATCAACATCACTCGCTTGAGCAAGTAATTGCTCTTGGCTCAAGGTAATTGAGCCATCTTCGTCCACGCTGTACGCCAAGTCGCCCGATACCGGAGCATCGTTAACAGGCAGAACATCAATGCTTGCGTTGGTCGCTACGGTTGCGCCTTCTTCATCAGTAACGACAACATCAAGGCTTACGTCGCCATCGAAGTTAGCGTTAGGTGCGAAGCTGAATGTTCCGTCACCATTGTTGGTAAAGATACCGTCTGAACCTGTGTAGTTAACGCTATCAATCGCCACTTCACCTTCGATATCAGAAGCGTTTGCCAACAGTTGCTCTGAACTGATGGTGATAACTTCGTCCTCGTTGACTGAGTAGCTGGTTGAGCCTGCGATTGGTGGATCGTTCACCTCAAGTACAGTAATACCCGCGGTGGTCGCTTCAGTTGCGCCCTCTTCATCAGTTACGACAACATCAAGGCTAACTTCGCCGTTGAAGTTTTCGTTTGGTGAGAAGGTGTAAGTACCGTCACCGTTGTCTTCAAAGACACCGTCAGCGCCAGTGTAAGTCACGCTATCGACGGCCACATCACCTTCAATGTCCGAAGAGTTAGCAAGTAACTGTTCGTCGCTGATGGTAATTGAGTTGTCTTCATGAACGGTGTAAGACGTGCTACCTGCAACCGGTGGATCGTTCTCTGGTGTCACGCTGACATCAATGTTGGCTTGAACCGTATCCGTGCCATCTGACACATCAAAACTGAAGTTTAAATCACCATTGAAGTTCTCGTTTGGCGCAAAGCTGTAGCTTCCGTCGCCATTGTCAGTAAGAACACCGTCGGCACCTGTGTAAGTCACGCCTTCAACCGATAGGTCATCCCCATCGATATCGGTAGCACCTGTTAGCAAGTCTTCATCTGTGAAATTCAAGATGCCGTCTTCGCCAATGCTGAACGTTTGATCTTGTGGTTGTGGAAGGTCATTAACTGGATTAACGGTTAGGTCAGCCGTCGCAACGAGCGTGTCTGTACCGTCGCTAATGTCGAACGTTAGGTCAATGTCACCATTGAAGTTCGCATCTGGCGTAATGGTAAAGCTGCCGTCATCGTTAGCAACAACCGTCGCGTCTCCATCAACAATCAAGTTAGAAGCAGTAAGGTCGTCTCCGTCTACATCGCTTGCTTGAGAAAGAAGCTGCTCTTGGCTCAAGGTAATCGAACCGTCTTCCTCAACACTGTATGCAAGGTCGCCTGATACTGGTACATCGTTGATTGGTAATACATCAACCGTAATAAACGTATCAACTTGAGCGCCGTCTTCATCTTGAATGGTTACATCCAATTGAACTTGGCCGTTGAAGTTTTCATTCGGAGCGAAGCTACATGTACCGTCACCATTGATTGAGAAGATACCGTCTGGGCCATCGTAGTTGATCTCAACAAGCTCAACATCACCTTCAATATCAGAAGCGTTCAACAGAACTTGAGACTCATTGAAAGTCAGTACTGAATCTTCATCGATGGTGTATGACGTAGGGCCAGCAACTGGCGGATCGTTCACCTCAAGGACAGTAATACCCGCCGTTGTTGCTTCAGTCGCTCCATCTTCATCCGTCACGACAACATCTAGGCTAACTTCGCCATTAAAGTTCTCGTTTGGCGAGAAGGTGTATGTACCGTCACCGTTGATTTCCAGAACACCGTCGCTACCACTGTAAGTCACGTTATCAATTGCGACTTCGCCTTCGATATCCGAAGAGTTCGCTAGCAGTTGTTCGTTGCTGATTGTAATAGAGTTGTCTTCATGAACCGTGTAAGACGTACTACCCGCAACCGGAGGATCATTCTCTGGCGTCACGCTCACATCAATGTTAGCGGTTACCGTATCGGTTCCATCTGATACATTGAACGAGAAGTTCACATCGCCATTGAAGTTTTCATTCGGCGCGAAACTGTAGGTGCCATCGCCATTATCGGTTAGGACACCATCTGCGCCAGTGTAAGTTACACCTTCAACACTTAGGTCGTCCCCTTCAATGTCCGTTGCACCTGTTAATAGGTCTTGGTCATTGAACGTTAACACGCCATCTTCGCCGACTGTGAATGCGTGGTCTTGTGCTTCTGGACCGTCATTTACTGGTGAAACTGTTAACTCAAGGTTGGTAGAGACAACATCATCACCATCAGACACATCAAACGTAAAGCTAACATCGCCATTGAAATCAGCATCTGGCGTTAATGTGTACGTACCATCACCGTTATCGGTAATCGTAACGCTCTCATCATCGGTTGCTAAATTCAGAGCCGTCAACTGATCGCCATCTAAATCACGCGCATTAGCCAATAAGTCTTCTTGCGTAATGATGATTGAACCATCTTCTTCAACCGTTGCAGAAACCGGAAGTGCTTCAGGTGCGTGCTCAATGTGCGCGCCTGTCGCGTTAATGTAGATGGTTTGAGATACCGTTTCAGAATCATCATTCGATAACTCTGTCGCAGTTGCGGTTACATGAACTTCAAGCTGCTCATTGAAGTCTTCTGGTAACTGGATTTGTAACGCATTTTCGATAGCCGTTGTTGGTAAGTTCACCGTACCATCAGGGCCAACCGTTACTTCACCGCTGTAGATTTGGCTGTTCACTTCACCGACATCGATTGTGAAGTTGAAGTCAGAATAGTCAGCATCACCGCCGCCATACAAATCTTCAAATCCGTAAACCAGCTCGCCGTCTTCATTAACCGTAGTACGAGTATGTTCGATACCATCTTGGTTTAGCTGAGAGCTTGAACCACCATGGAAGATCGCGTCACCATTTTGGCCTTGAATCACTGTCTCGGTTCCATCAGCAGCCACAAAGACAAGTTGAGGATCAACCGTATCCATGTTCGCAGGCGAACCATCCTCAGCACGGAACTCGTACTGACCGTCTTGCATCGCATCAAAGTCGTTGTGCTGATGTCCGTTTGGAATTAAGAACAGGTTAAAGCTTTCACCTTCCTCGACTTGGAAGCTGAATTGATCTTGCCCTGGAACAAGGTCGCCGCCACCACCAACTTGTGATGCGTTTTCGTAAACAACTTCAACACCTGTGATGTTGCCGTTTTCGTCTACTTTGTAGTAACCCGCAGCGTTTTGGTAGCCAGCCGTCTCACCTTCAAACGTTACTGTGATTTCAGTGTCGTTGTAACTAGTGATACCGTTCTCTTGGTCATTCAGAACGCCTTCGTTATCGTATTGAATAACCGAACCTTCTGGCACACCATCTACTGTAACAGTGAGTGTTTCAGACAAGTCTTGGTCGACAAGTGCCGCAGCAATGTTCAGTTCAACAATACCGCCTGGCTCAACCAAAATCGCCTGGTCGTCGACGTTAACACCATCACCATCCGTGATAACTAAGTCAGGCGCATCAGCAACTGCTTCAACGTGAACATTAATGTCTTGTTCAACTTCATCCGTACCGTCTGTCACAGTAAAGCTGAACTGCAGATCACCACTGAAGTGCTCTTCAGGAACGAAGCTGAACGTGCCATCGCCGTTGTCGGTTACTGTGCCTTCATCACGAGAGTAATTGATGCTGGTAACGCTTAGGTCGTCGCCATCAATATCAATTGCAGCACTCAATAGATCTTCTTGAGTGAACAGGATGCTGCCATCCTCTTCGATGTGGTACATTCCTGGAGCAACAATTGGAATGTCATTCACCGGATTAACGGTCAATGTCATATCATTAGACGTGCTCAGCTCACCGTCGCTCACCTCATAAGTGAATGCAATATCGCCATTGAAGTTCTCTGAAGGTGTCACTGTGTACGTGCCATCACCATTGTCTACAATGCTGGCATTTGGATCGTTAGTTTCAAGCGCGCTTGCAAACAACTCATCGCCATCTTGGTCGCTCGCGTTCTCCAACAACATTTCTTGTGTAACGAGGATTGAACCATCTTCGTCGACATCTGCCACCATTGGCGTCGCTTCTGGCGCATCGTTGACGAACTCAACTTTTAGGTCGATGTTTGCGGCAACCACATCAGTGCCATCGCTCACATCAAACGCTAAGTCAACGTTACCGAAGAAGCCCTGCTCTGGTGTTAATGTGTATGTTCCATCGCCATTGTCTGTGACTTCTACCGTGTCGCTTGCACTCGTCACATTCACAACTGACAGTTCGTCGCCTTCAATGTCTGTCGCTTGTGCTAATAGTTCAGCTTCGGTAATGGTAATCGCTTGACCGTCTTCCGTAGTGAAAGACATGTCAGGCACGTCTGGAGCATCGTTGATAGGGTTTACGGTTAGGTTGAGGTCAGCCGCAACAGTTTCGATCGCGTCAGTGACATCATAAGTAAACTCAATCTCACCAAAGAAATCTGCACTTGGTGTAATAGTGAAGCTACCGTCTGGGTTTTCTACAACAACCGCATTTGGATCGTTGGTCGCTAAGTTAACGGCTTCAAGGTTGTCGCCATCGACATCCGTCGCATTCGCTAACAGATCCTCTTGAGTGATAGTGATTGAACCATCTTCATCAACAGCGGCTTCAATTGGACCACCAACCTCTGGGCCTTCATTGACAATTTCAACGTCAACTCTTGCTGTACTTGGTGCGCTTGCTTGGCCATCACTGATATCGAAAGTCAGATTCACTTCACCGTAGAAGTCTTCTGCAGGTTCGAAGGTAAAGGTATTATCACCGTTATCCGTTAACGTACCTTGCGTTTGGTCTGCAAGTAATAGGTTTTCGACATGAAGAATGTCGCCATCAACATCGGTAGCACCAGACAATAGGTCTTTCGCTTCGATGATCATGGAGCCGTTTTCAAGCATTTGGGTGTGCAATGGTTCACCCGGAACCGGCACATCATTGACTGGTACGACCGTTAGGTCTAGATGCGTTGCAACTTCATCAGTTCCATCAAACACCTTGTAGTCGATGTCGATTTCACCATTGAAGTTTTCATTCGGCATGAAGGTAAACGTACCATCGCCGTTATCAACTAGCTCACCGTTATCACCACCGTAAGTGATGTCAGAAATAGACAGCGTATCGCCTTCCACATCTGTGGTGTTCGCTAGCAAGTCATCTGCACTGAACGTGATACCTTCATCTTCATCTGTCGATAGAACAATCGGGCCAGAAACGATTGGCGCATCATTTACTGATTCGAAATTGATATTGATGATATTGCTGTCTGTCAGCTCACCATCGGTAACTTGGTAACCAAGTTCGATTTCACCATGGAAGTTTTCATCCGGTGTTACCGTCCAAGTGCCATCACCATTATCGGTGAGTGTTGCATGCTCTGAGTTTTCACCCACTAGCTCTAGATTTTCAATATCAAGGTCGTCGCCATCAATATCAGATGCTTGCGCCAGTAGTTGCTCTTCGGTAATCACAACCGAAGCAAACTGGGCAGAACCATCGGTATCGACAGTAATATTCGGAAGATCAGCCGTTAACTCGATTTCGTTGTCACCCGCATGGATATTCAACTCAACCGTTTCAGTAATCTCTGAACCATCTACACCAATCGATGTAAACACCGCTTCATCATGACAAGTTTGTGACACTGTCATGTTTTGAACGACGTAAGTACCATTACCTTGCACGGTACCAAGCTCAAAGTAGGACACTGGTTGATCAACCGTTAGCGTGTAATCTGTCTCGAAAGTACCACGGTCTTCTTTGTGGTAAGTCATCGAGTCAATTAGGTCGCCATCCTCATTGAACGCTTTGATTTCTACTTCTGTAAAGTGACGAGACTCTTCCATGAACCAGCCACCCAAACCATCTAGGTGGAAACTGATTTCATTGATGTCTTGACCTTCAACTGAAACCGTCAGTTTCTCATCACCACTTAAGCCTTGGCGGTCAGTATCACCGATACCATGACCAATGTGGGTGTTGCCATTCCAGGCACCAAGAGGGTCATCGTTACTTTGAACAGTTACCGTTAAGTCACCATCTGAGAACTCACGCGTATAAGGGTCAACTTCTGTACCCCAATCATCCACACTCGCGTTATCGTCAAACGTACCGATTTGTGTGGTGTGTGTACCTTCAGCAAGAGCATCTTCACTTGGAACAAAGCGCACTTCGGTATCTGCAGGAACTTCTTGTCCTACTTCCAGTACCACCCATTCGTCATTCACATTTGCTTCAATGATGCCGTTTTCTGGCGCTTGGTCTAAACGTAGTGCTGGTTCTTCACGAAGTGTCACACCAACTGTTTGGTCTTCTTGCGCTTGGATGAAGATTTCATCGCCCGCTTCTGGCGCATCGTTGACAGGGTTAACCGTCAAGTCGAGTGTCGTCAGAACTTCATTCTCACCATCACTGATGCTGTATGTGAAGTCCAACTCGCCATTGAAGTTTTCTGTGTGCGTAATAGTGAATGAACCATCTTCATTAGTAACAATTGTCGCATCTGGATCGTTGGTTTGTAGGTTAGATGCCGTTAACTCATCACCTTCAACATCGGTCGCATTAGCGAGTAACTGCTCTTGAGTAATGGTGATTGAATTATCTTCATCGACTTCAGCCTGAATGCCCGAAGTTTCAGGTCCGTCATTCACAGCGATAACATCGATGCCAGCGGTTGTGGTTGCGGTTGCACCGTCTTCGTCAACGACAACAACGTCTAGTGAAATATCACCATCGAAGTTTTCATTTGGCGTAAAGGTGTAAGTACCATTGCCATTATCAACAAATGAGCCGTCATCACCGAAGTACGATACTCCAGACAGTGAAACATCGCCTTCTACATCGGAAGAGTTTGCCAATAGTTGCTCATCACTGATCGTGATTTGGCCATCTTCTTGGACTGTGTAAGATGTCGAGCCCGCTACCGGTGGATCATTCTCAGGCGTTACGCTGACATCAATAACAGCTGATGTTGAATCAGTACCGTCAGAGACATCGAATGAGAATTGAACATCACCATTGAAGTTCTCGTTTGGAGCAAAGCTATATGTGCCGTCGCCATTATCGCTAAGAACACCATCTGCACCTGTGTAGAGTACGTTTTCAATCGACAGTTCATCACCATCAATATCCGACGCACCTACAAGCAGGTCAGCATCGGTGAAGAGTAACGTACCGTCTTCTTCAATCGTGAACTGTTGATCTTGCGCTTGTGGCAAGTCATTAACCGGATTCACGGTAATGTCTAGGCCAACTTGAACTGAACCACCATCGTTATCGATGATATCGAAGTTCAGATCTAGGTCACCGTTGTAATCTGCGTTCGGTGTGATGGTGTAGCTGCCATCATCATTGTGTTGGATGGTCGCATTTTCATCAGTAGATAGATTGATAGCTTCTAAGTTATCGCTATCGATATCACCTGCTCTTGCTAGCAATTGCTCTTGGCTTAGCGTGATGGAGCTATCTTCATTGATGGTGTAAGCCAAATCGCCCGATACTGGCGCATCATTGATTGGCAATACATCAACGTTAATGTGTGTTTCAACCGTTGCGCCATCTTCATCTTGAATGGTCACACCCAGTTGAACCTGACCATTGAAGTTTTCGTTGGGTGCAAAGCTGCATGTACCATCACCATTTACAGTGAAGATACCGTCAGAGCCATCGTAGTTAATGCCAACAAGTTCTACATCGCCTTCGATATCCGAAGCATTCACAAGAATCTGAGATTCACTGAACGTCAGAACCGAATCTTCGTCAATGGTGTATGACGTTGGACCCGCAACTGGTGGATCGTTCACTTCAAGAACGGTAATACCTGCTGTGGTTTCATCAATTGCACCTTCTTCATCTGCAACAATCACATCAAGGCTGATATCACCGCTGAAGTTTTCATTAGGAAGGAAGGTATAGCTGCCATCGCCGTTATCTTGGAACACACCATCAGTGCCACTGTAAGTCACAGTATCAACCGACACCGCACCTTCAATATCCGAAGAGTTAGCTAGCAACTGTTCATCAGAAATTGTGATGGCATTGTCTTCATTGACCATGTATGAGGTTGAACCCGCAACTGGCGGATCGTTCTCAGGAGTCACACTCACATCAATGTTAGCGCTAACGGTTTCTGTGCCATCAGACACATCGAAACTGAAGTTCACATCGCCATTGAAGTTTTCATTTGGCGCAAAGGTATAAGTACCATCACCGTGGTCGGTCAGTACGCCATCACCACCTGTATAGCTAATACCTTCAACGGTTAAGTCGTCGCCATCAATATCGGTGGCACCGGTAAGTAAGTCGGCGTCTGTAAATTGAAGCGTACCGTCTTCTGCGATACTGAATTGTTGGTCTTGAGGAACCGGCAAGTCATTAACTGGGTTAACAGTAAGATCGGCGGTTGCTTGAACCGTGTCAGTACCGTCAGTGATGTTGAATTGAATATCAATGTCACCGTTGAAGTTTTCATCTGGCGTAATCGTGAAACTGCCGTCATCGTTAGCTACAACCGTCGCATCACCACCAACTGTTAAGTCACTTGCGGTTAGATCTTCGCCTTCTACATCGGACGCTTGAGACAACAGCTGATCTTGGCTCAGTGTGATTGAACCATCTTCGTTAACGTTGTAAGCCAAATCACCAGACACTGGCGCATCATTGATTGGTAATACGTCAACATTGATGACGGTTTCCACTTCTGCACCATCTTCATCACGAATGGTGACATCAAGCTGAACTTGGCCATTAAAGTTCTCATTTGGAGCGAAGCTGCAAGTGCCGTCACCATTTACTGAGAAGATGCCCTCAGGGCCATCGTAGCTAATACCAACAAGATCAACATCCCCTTCTACATCTGAGGCGTTAAGCAACACTTGAGACTCACTGAAGGTAAGTACTGAGTCTTCATCAATGGTGTAAGACGTAGGGCCTGCAACCGGCGGATCGTTCACTTCAAGAACATTGATGCCCGCGGTCGTTGAGTCGGTCGCACCATCTTCATCAGCAACAACCACATCCAGTGCAATTTCACCGCTGAAGTTCTCATTTGGCGAGAAGGTGTAAGTGCCGTTACCATTGATTTCGAGGACACCGTCGCTACCAGAGTAAGTCACGCTGTCTATCGATACATCACCTTCAATATCTGAAGATGTTGCCAATAGTTGTGCATCAGAAATGGTAATCGAATTATCTTCATTCACCGTGTAGGACGTTGAGCCCGCAACAGGCGGATCGTTCTCAGGAGTCACGCTAACATCAATGTTTGCAGACACGGTATCGGTACCGTCTGACACATCGAAGCTAAAGCTCACATCACCATTGAAGTTTTCGTTTGGAGCAAAGCTATATGATCCCTCACCCAAGTCAGTCAGTACGCCATCAGTGCCTTCATAAGTGATGCCCTCAACCGTCAGGTTATCACCTTCAACGTCTGTCGCGCCTGTAAGCAGATCCGCGTCTGTGAACTGTAAAGTACCGTCTTCTGCAATACTGAACTGTTGATCTTGAGGTACTGGTAGGTCGTTTACTGGGTTAACCGTTAGGTCAGCCGATGCTTGAACGGTATTGGTGCCATCAGAGATATCGAAACTGATATCGATGTCACCGTTGAAGTTCTCATCTGGCGTAATCGTGAAACTGCCGTCATCATTAGCAACGACTGTTGCATCACCGTCAACCGTTAGGCTGCTAG
>NZ_JBFSUR010000043.1:0-37970 GCF_041467535.1 Vibrio sp. 10N.247.311.47 | reverse complement strand
GAAGCTGCTGGATATAGCAACGAACAAGCGTTCGAGGTATGAGGTGACAATCATGTCGAATGGATGATTGATTCATTAAGGGGAGCTGCGGATAGGCAGGCTCTTTTCTATTGAGATAAAAAGTCGAGGTAACGAGCGATGGTTTTTTGGGGATGTATAAACATCAAAAAGAAACTCTGCAATGGCCTGGTTCAACCATAGAGAGCTTGATATATTTCGCCGTTAAAACAATGGTGTGACGTTTTTGCATTAAAGATATAAGACTGTTTTCTCATAACTAGCCACTACGGATTGCATGTCTTTTTCAGATAAATTAAGTAATATTTTGAGGGCGGCGCGCTCAGTAAACCCGCAGCACATCAATTTTCTGATGTATTTTCGTGTGAGTCGAGTCATCGTCAGGTAGCCTCCTTTGCGATATCTTTTTCATCCAATGACCGCCCTAAAACGGTTTCTAAAAAATCCCAATCAGAGTCTTTAGAGACCGATCTATTCGCGGTTGACTCTTGCACTCTGTTGGCTGCACATCTATCCCACGAAGCTTGATAGACAGCTTTCTCGGCATGACTGATTGGAGCGCAAGCACACAGTGATTTGTTAGGTGTTTTGCCACAAAAAGTACGAACACGGTTTCTCTTCATTACTGACCTCCAAAAGCAGTACAAAGAATAAAAATGCGCTATCACGTTATGCTGATCGCGCGTTCAGCTCCCGCCACGCTTACTAGGCGTTGGGTGTGATTGATGGATTTTGAGGCATCCATCTTCGGTCTCCCTAATATCAATAGCCTCGTTTACCAACGATGCTACGAGAGCGGGACGACCTACCACGGCGAAATTGTTAAAGAGCGTTTACCAAGTCCGAAAAACAGACTTCACACGGTAAAAATTATGAAAGTCCGCAGTCTCTCAGTAACTGAGTGCGCTGCACTTTCGGGAGTAAATGAAACGCTTTTAATATCAAATGCGTTTCTTTTCTTTTGCTTTGACCATACGTTTTAGCTGATATGGCGAAGTTATTTGTTACAACGACCAGTCTGGAAAACGCTTGAGGTGATCTTCTAATCGAAGTTTCCCCTCTCTTTTTTTTGCACGTTCTGCTTTTTTTGCCGATCTCGTTAAAGTTTTATTTGCAGTTGATGAAAGATTAAAAGCGATCCCGATTTCATTGTTGTCAACAATGGAATTTGATTTCGAATTCATACAAAACCTTCCTAAATAAAAAACATAATTAATAGTCAAAGGATCATCATTAATTTTTAGAGCTTACCAATCTCTATCTTTAATGTTGAAACGCTCAAATACGCTACGAGTAAAGTGATTTAAATACCTAAAAATAACGTTAATCAGATCACACTTTTATTTTCTGAGAAATTGTTCTTTTTTCTCACTCCTGTGAGAAAATGGTGAGAAAGCTATAATATTCAATTGCTTATGGGGTTACCTTTAGTCAGCTTTCTGGCGGTGTCGCTATAACAATCATGTTTCTAAATTAAACTAAATCGGCCGCATGATCAACCTTTAAGTAGGACTTTCGCCTTTAAAGGCTTGGTCTCATTTTTATTGTGTGAGGTATGAGTCTTAGAATTTAGGTGTTTTTCTTCTTTTAGGGTTATGTGAAATGCAAACGTTGGGTCAACGATTAGAAGATCTGAGGATTAAATTTAGGCTGACAAAAGAAGATGTTGCTCGTATTGCAAAAGTGACAGGGACAACTATTGGGAAATGGGAAAAAGATTTAATTATTCCAAGAGATACCAAATTGAAACGCTTAGCTGAACACTACAATGTCAGCTTTGAATGGTTGAGGGTCGGTGTTGATAGCGCTAAAGTGACTCCTGTTCCTGAGAGTTTTGCGGTATCAATTCAATCCTACAAAGGTGGAGGGGAGCCTGTATTTGTTGATGCGCGTCTACTCCCTTCGGGCCACAGTGAACGTCTGGTATATATCTTAGTGGAAGGGAATAGCATGGGAGAGGTCTTGCCTGACGGAAGTACCTTAATCGTAGATATCGAAGATAAGCACTTTAAAGATGAAAAACTATATGTTTTAAAAACACAGGATTTTGTCTCAATCCGCCGGTTATCTTTCACATCAACTGGCGTTAGGTTGCAATCTTTAGGTAGTCAAAAGGATGAGCTACTTACATTTCAACAACTGTCTAAGGTGGATGTGTTAGGAAGGGTTATTTCTTCTATTTGTCAAAGGTAAGGAATGCAGCACAAGGCTGCATTATTTAGTTGAAACTCACCTTAAAATGAATCGTGCTTGCGCTAACAACGAATGCTTGATTTCTAATTTCCCTTGGAAGTTTAGTATTTGCGATAAGCTTTTTTATGTATGTATTATCGGGGAGCTTTAGATCTCTATATAGTTGCTCTATTGGGATATCTTGCCCTTCGTGCTCAAACAAATAGCTAATAAAGCGATGGTTAGTACTTCCCCTCTTGATTTTTAGTATTTCATCACTGCCATACAACACTAAATTTTCCGATGAGTTAAACAACAGTTCAGTTTTTTGGGGTGCTTGGATATGTAGAGCAGAGGTGTGAATAGGCTCAACGCTCGCTTGAAACCAAAACGCTTCCAGAGCAAACCAAAGTCCAAGACCTAAAAAAATACTTACTCCAATAAAACAAAAAATATCGTAAGTGTTTTCCATTGAAACTAACCCTAAATCATTGATACCACTTGCTCTACTAACTTATCAATGCCACTTTTAGCACTACTTATATTGTCAGCGAGCATATATGCTGGTGTAGTGACGACGTTATGATCTTTATCGATAATAATACTATCTACAGTGCAGTCGATGTGCATACCACCTAGGCTATTTATAATGTTAGCTGTATCTTGATCGCAACCGATTGTGCAACGTACGCCATTATATACTTTCGGTAAAAGAACCGGAGCAATACACATGTACCCAACAGGTTTCCTCTTGTTGGCAAAGGCCATCATGATGTCTTGAAAGGCTGCGTCTATAGAGAAATCAGCGTCATCAAACGCAAGTGTAGATAAATTTTTTGCCACACCGAAGCCACCAGGGACAATCAGGGCTGAAAATTCATTTTCATTCAATTCCGACAGTGAAGTAACATTGCCTCTTACAATACGAGCTGCCTCCTCAAGTACATTACGAGTTTGTTCTTTTTCATTACCTTGAAGGTGGTTGATTGTGTGCGTTTGAGGTTTGTCTGGTGCGAAGCATTGATAATCTACCCCTTGCTCCTCGAGAGCTAACAACGTTAACACAACCTCATTAATTTCAGCGCCATCAAAGACGCCACAGCCCGATAATACTACTGCAATTTTTTCATAACCTAGTTTCCTTTGTTGTTCATTAAATCAAGTAATCGATCGTTAGCTTTTGTTTGATATGACTCCATAATGTCGGCGACTAGGCTTAGTTTATGGTGAACATCTTTATTAGAAAAAACGACCGTGTATACATCATCCAAAAATGGAGTAAATTTGAATAAATCGTTATAGCGGCTTCCAACCTTCTCAATGGGGGCATTAAGAGAATTGAACTCTCTCAGGTAGACAGAGGTGCGATGTTTAAGCATGTTTTTAATTTTACGTTTTATTGCTATTTCGTCATCTAAATCCTCATTCAGCAGGATGCTTTCTAACTCTTTTAACTTCCCTCTAGAATGATACCAAACTACAGATTTCACATAGTTATAGGTCATAGACGGGGAAAGTTGGTCAAGTTTATTCGGCTTAGTTAAAGCAACTCCCCACCCTGTAAGTCCAAAGACCAAAAAAAAGAAAAACAATAACTTCAATTTCATAACTAAACCTTACCTTTAGTATGTCATTAACTTCTAATGACATTTGTGTTCTTATGCAACAATGTAATGTTGGTTTGTGATGTTAATTCAGAAAGCGTTTCTTTTCTTCTTTGGTTGTTTTTTTTATTCTGTTTCACTATACTTATCCATGTTCAGAGTGCATTGCATAGCACGCTACCTGCGTAGAGTTTTACGCAGTGTATTAAGAACATATGAGTGGTTAAGGGTGGTTCCTTAATGCTAACATTCAGCAACAAAGCCAGACTTCCTGAGGGTCTGGCTTTGTTGTATCTGAAGATCATGAAGTTGATCGTTGATCTTTCTCGATTTTCACTATACATTTAATACATCTGTTTGGACTTACCACCTAAGCAGAACTTACAAACTCAGGAATCTAAATATGAATCAATTACAACTTCCGCGCCCTAGGTGCGTAAAATCTAAACATACTCTCAGTCCAAGCCATTACTATGTCAGTGAACCTATTTCATTGTGCGAGTGCTTGAGTTCTGTTGGGGTGTGTTATGTCATTCTCTGAGCAAAATACCCCACTAACTAAATCTCAATACGACAAAGAGTATCGTGCGAAACGTAAAGCTCGTAAGCATGAGCTTATCGCGCTTCATCATGATATTGTCAACCGTGAACAGGAAACCAACTCTAACTTTTGCTTTGGTTTTTCTAAACGCCGTTTACTACGTTCTGGTGAGTGGGTTGATCTTCCCCATGAATACGCTTTTATCTTAAAGGGCTGTGAAGAGTTCATTGATAACCCTCAACGTTTCCCTGGTTTGTTTGCTTGGGGTGGCGCTGCAATTAATAATATCCAATGCCGAACATTAATCGCCAAGGGGCTAGCATGTATCTTGACTAATGCGGACCTTATTGGGGGGCGAGTTGGTCAACCGACTGAGGCTGGCTTGAAGCCCATTAGTTACGACCAGTTACAAGAAGATTACGCTTTGCGTTTTGGGGAGTTTATTTCACCTAAATCTTTTGCCAAAGTGATTCGATACTTACAAAGGGCTTCTTACCTGGCGACTGAACGTATTAATGTCTGTGTGGATGCTGAAGAGGGAACAGTACGAAGTGCAGCTTCCTATAAACAATTCTCAACGACTTTCCTTAAAGACTTAAAGGTTGTGAGCTACAGCAATATTTGTGAGCTTATTATTGCTTCTCGTAAGCGTATGGAGCAAAAAGGCTTACGTTTTGAATGGTTGAGCTTCCGAACGATAGCTTCGGGTCTACAAGAGATCTTTAATGCGTCTAAGTTAAACCAAACGGCATCTTTTGTTTCAAGTTTATTCACGACTTCAAAGTACGAGCCACAACCCTCTCCTCATTAAATAACAGTGTGTATCCGCTTAACGGCGGAGGCTGACTCACGCCTGTTCTATAGATACCCACCAAATTAGCGGCCAAATCAATATAAATCTAAGATTTAGCTATTCTCTTCTGTTGTTTTTTACCTGGGAAAAGTGGGTTAAGTAGAGAAATTTCGTTTTTTTATAAAAGGTAGTGCAATAAGTTACCGATAGAAGAAAGGGCAAAAATGCAGGTGTAAAAACTACTGCGCTTATGAGTACTCCGTAGTTAAATTAATATATAAATAAATATATAGATGAATATTAGAAATTAAGGTTCATGCTGACTGCTATATGCTTGCATGTAGAGTCAGTATGAAGCCGACAGAGCGAAGCGACGTCAGCCCTATCACCCACGTTAGATTGATCGATCCAACTCAAAAGCTAAAAGTACCTCCCATCAAAAGCATTCAATATCATTAAACTAAAAAAGAACAACGAAAGCTTTTGACGGGCCCCACAGCCAGCACAAAATCAATAATCATAATAAGTTCAACAAAATAGCTGGCTGCGCTGTTACTTTCTTTTGTCATACGACAGGAAGCTATCTCACATATACTCTTGATTTCGTGGAACGGCCACAAAAAGCTCGAGTATTATTCAACCAACAACACATTACAGATTCTAGCAGGGCTAAGGCTTATTTTTTCTTAAGCATTAGTGATCGTGTCAAAGTCTTAAACCCCCTTTATGACCCCTAATTTTATAGGCGTGTTATGTACATACTGTTAAATGAGTAATTGCTAATAAAAGGTTCATTTATCCCCATTGAGTAATGAGTATTTGAAGAAAGCAGGTTTATCTTCACTAAGAGATGGATGGATCGCAGTTCATTATCCTACCCAGAAAAATAGGCTAGGGTTCTAAATGAACCGCCCTGTGCGGAGCCGCATGCAGGGTGGTGTGGGGGCTGGAGGCTAGACACCTCCGGCTACCCGATTAAGTTTATTTTTTCGGTCGTACTTCTTGGGGTTTTGCGCCCATTTCAGCGAAAAGTCCAATGTAAGCCGTTAGCCCTTTATTTATAAGGGCTTAAGAGGAGGACTGGTTGGGGAAAAGCTTAATTTTTTCATTAAAGTAGCGAACTTTTTATGTGGGAAGCACAGCTATTACCTTACACACGTCTCTGGACAAAAGTTTGCCAGTGATTTTGCTAAATTAGCATTTAATGGATTATTTTAGGTATTGCAAAAAAGCTAAGGTAGTAGCCAAAATCACTCATCCGCTACACTATCTATCAGGTAATAGCTGTATTCCACTTGGGAAACGTAAACCTGCTGAACTCCCATATTCTTTAAAGTGTTTATAGATGGTTTCAAGATTATTGCCACGAATGTAATCTAGTACAGTATCATAGCCGGAGGATTGCCCCATTCCAGCAAGAAAATCTTTGTTTATTTCTGGGTCTCTTTCGTGGTTTGCTACGTATTGGACACGCAACTCTAAGTATTTTGAATGTAACTCTGGAATACCTGCAAAGTCGATCTCTACCGATTGTAATAGTTCAAGTTGAGGTTTAGGGTTTTTGTTTACCAGCTTTCTAATCGATGCAGCTAGAGATGTATCTTTTTTTCCGTCCTTCGTTCCTTCACTTTCCAATTTTAACCCTCTTAACGCATCAGCAGCTAAGCCATTGGCAAAAGTTCTAATCGCATCGGTTAGATGTTTCGGGTGCAAAAGAATCATTTCTGGCGAAATTGGCCCACGATGGTGCATTCGTAACATAATTACCGCGGCCTTATGGTAATGTTCAGCGATGGTATGTTGCTGAGGTAAGCTCGCTAACTCTTCCATGGATGTGCTAGAGTAATCGCCTGATATGGAGGCCTTTAAGCGTCTGTTGATAGCATTATTGTGAGTTATGGTAGCAATTTGGCTATGTTTTAGAATTTTAAGTCCCGGACCGTCGGTATCATCAGAACGTAAAGTCAGCATCTGTGCTATTTGTGGATGATTTACATGCTTAATGAGCAAGTCGACAAGTTGATCTAAGTGCTTCGTGACGACTCGAATGCATTCAGGTTGGTGGTACAAGATGTCACTAAACAACTGTGCCATACAAGCTGAAAATTGTTCAGATTTCAAAATGTCTAGTCTCGGATAGTACAGCCTTAGTTCACTCGACCATTCGTTATCTACCTTAGCAAGCTCTCCAATAAAACTCGGGTCAGCCTTGTGTAGGTGTGCCAACAAATATAAGCACTTAAGCATTTCGTTGTGGTATGGCTTGGGTGTTTTATCTCTTGATTGCTTTAAATAGGTCTTACGCCAGTTCTTCGTAGTCAGTATTTGGTTAAGATACTTCTTTAACGCATAGCCAGTAAAGTTATCCCAAAAACTCGTCAGCTTCTCAGTATTGTCAAGGTGCAGCAAGGCCTCTCTTAGGCCTTTAATACTAAGTTCACTTTCCTGATTTGAATTTAGAAAATCATATTCTGATAAAGAGGTAAAGAAATGGTGTGCCTTCTTTCTAAGTTCGACTTCATAAGGCAATAAGTATCGCTCGCCATTACCTATGGGGGTGTAATTACCTCTATGCCGACTTCGTAGGTCATCAATATCAGTCAACAACCGTTTTTCTTTACCGAGCATACCCACTCACCTCGTTTATTAAAAATTCACCGAATTTTGCAAACTATTCTCCGTAGTATGAATCTCAGAGACAAGGAGAACACTCCTAACTCTTAAATTACCTTTAACTCATTCTTTACAGGGATATTGTTATGTCTAACATTGTACAACGTAGTATGCAAAAAAGTTTAGCTAAAACAGTAGCTAAACTGTCGGAAGAATTACAACTACCATCTACAGAGATTGTAAAAGTTCTCAATGAACGTTATGGCTATGTATCCGCACACCCTAAAGAGGTGAATGTGTTGAGCAAACAGGTGGAATTAGATATTCAGGCTGAAGAACATGCTCAACGCCACAACCTCAAAGTAAGTAAAACCGCCGTAACGGCTACGGCTTTGGATAGAGAGTTGGGCATCCTAGGAGATAAAATGCGTGATCAACTGAATGGTCAAGAAGGAGATGTCCCCCAAACAACTTAATACGTACCGCCTGTACTTTGAGGTTGCAATGTAACGGATTTCTCATCGGATGGTATTTGAACATTAGGTGTTGAACGATTCATCGCTTGTTGAATATTACCTCGAGTGAATCCCCGTTTGAAGAGTTACCTCCACCGCAACCATAGAGGAATAGGCTCAGTGCAGTGAAAGCTAGAGTGTTTTTCATCGTTAATTCCTGTGACTTACGTATTGATAAAGAGGGTATTATGAATAAAAGGCTGGAGGGGGATATTAAATTGCTCGCTGAAATGGGCACGATCTCTCATTTAGTAGTAATGACGGTTTAGGTATCCAGCTAGCAGACATTAATTGTAAATTCTAGGTAGCAAAAGTGTGTCCTTAAAAAGTTGGCGGTTATCACAGCTACCCGGTCACTACCCCAACTTAACGCGCAGTTAAGGTGATGAGGTACGCAACTCCGGAGTCAATGAAACCGCTGATGCCACACGTACCGAATCACTCTTAAACTGTTTTCTACTTGAACGACGGGAGGCCTCATGCCTTCCGTATTTTCAACTTAATTATATAACTCACTCAAGCTTAATGCTTTGGGATCATCTGATATCTAAACAAGAAGTTGGCACTTTACGTAGCTATGAGGCCACTATCCCCAATATGGAGATATTGTTACGAACAGTTCGAATCGGTATCACTACGTTCTTTCGTCAGTTTTTGAGCGACACGTATGACGGTGCGAGGAGATACGTTAGCTAGCTTTGCTGTATCATGGATACTGAGCTTATTGATGACTCTCAATTGGTAGATCTTTTCATGGAGCTCAAGGTTTGGTTGTCTGCCACGATATTTCCCTTCCTCTTTAGCTTTCTTTATTCCCTCAGCCTGGCGGCGACGTCGGTCTTGATAGTCTTTTCGAGCAATGGCCGCCAACATATCCATCATCATGTTGTTTATTGCTTTGATCATCGAGCTAGTAAATTCGTCGGTGACTTGAGGGGATAGGGCAATGTGGCTAGTAGGCAGATCTAGACTGATCACTTTCAACTTTTTCTTGCTCAGCATTTCTTTCAGTGTGAACCAACTTTTTTCATCTAAGCGTGAAAGTCGGTCGATCTGCTCAATGATGATTGCATCGCCAATTGCTGCGTCTTCAAGTAGTCGTAGTAATTCAGGTCTTTGTAAGGATGCACCCGATTCATTCTCAATATACCAACCAGCTACACGGTGACCTTTTTCTTGTAGAAAGCTCAATAAGGTGTTTTGTGCACGTTTTGCATTCTGATCACTTGTTGATGCTCTTAGATAGCCAAAGATGTACATAATTCCCCCTGAATGACACTTAAATTATGACATTTATATATGTGTCATTTAGATTATGACATTGCAGTGTTTGATGTCAAATTTAACTTATGATCTTTAGGTACACCCTAATGGTATAATGCATGAGCGTGCATAATGAGTTTCTGCTAAGTGTTGTTTTTAGTCTTGATTAGTCTTGTTGCATGTGAATGGTGTGAAAATGAAGTTTTTTATAGAGAATATGAGCGTTTATTTAACTGGCCATTATTAACAGCAAGAGAAGCGTTATTATGCTTTTTTTACCATCTAAGAGTCTTGGGTATGTACCAAATAAAAACACCTTTCGACGTGCATAGGGGAGAAATCCATAACATTGTACACCCTCATGCTCTCCCGCTTTACTGTCGAAAGTTTAGGATATTCCCTTCGTTTGAATTAACTTCATCGATGTATGTTCTTTTGGTCGATAACTTGCCGATTAACGATAGTGTTTTAAATAGAGATTTTGAGGTTAACTTAGATGTCCCATTTAGCCTGAGAGCAATCTTAAGGCAAAAGTTAAGACCTGCGGATTATCAAGGTCGGTCAGCTCGATATCAGTTCAAAGAGCCAGAGGCGATAAAGTCAGTTTATGAAGAAATTCCTCCCTTATCTGCTTCTGTCGTCGAGTTTGAGCGAAGTAGCAAAGGCTCATCGAAGTCAGAGCCTCAAAGCTCTCCCGTTATTATCTCGGAAGATAAGGAAGTCGTGTGCACACGAACTCTTTTTAGCCTCAGTTGTGGGCATACAGAGCGAAATTATGAGTTTGATGCTCTAGACCAACGATTAGATAACCCAAGTAATCGTTTTGCCGTTGTCGGTGAAGACAAGATTATCGTTAAACAAGAGGGGACTTGTGCTCATGATAACCCTCTATGCCCTGTCATAAAACTGACTGGGCCAAATGTTGATACCATTGAAAAAGAGACCCCTTTTAATTTCACGGTTTACCCACCGTCTATTGGTCAAGGCAATATTGCTAGCCTAAAAGACTTTCTTGGCTCCCTAAGTCGTGGCTATGACTCCTATCAGCGTTACCAACTTCATGCTCAAGGATGTGAAACAGAGCAGCCCTCCGCAGAAGTTCATGTTTATGACCCTTACCAATGGGGTGGGAGATTGACACTTGAGTATGAAGAGCAATGGAAGGTGACATCGTCACTTAAAGGAAGAATGGGGGCTTCTGAATGGTCACTTGAAGCGGCCTCACCAGATAACAGCTTTTCCAATTTTCTTAATAAGCTAAACAGTATTATTCAACAGGTTAAGTCTTTTGTTGGTCAAGCAGAGAGTGGACACGGTTACAAAGCCTTTAAATCAGGCTTTACTCCTCCGAAGTTAAGCGTCGGTGGAGGAGTTGACCTTGTTGAGCGAGAGTTAAGTCCTGACATTGGTTTAAAGGGAAACCTCGACCTTAGGTTTGAGCCTTTAATCGGCTTTAATTTTTCTTGTGATGTGATTACTACCGTAATACAGAAAGTGTTTCCGAGTAAGCTGGCTGACCCCATCTTAGAGGCAAGGAAGGCAGCCAAAGGGGGTATAGAAAGCAGTACGGGTAAAGTGAAGACAGCGGCGAATGTTGGGATAGAGCTATCGATAAATGGGCGAATTGATGCTTTGTTAGGATGGGAATTCCAGCCAGACGGTCGCTGTCTACCAACTCAAGACTCGGATGCGAGTCAGATATCTCAATCTATAGGGATTAGCCTAAAAGCGGTCACAGATGCCAAGGTTGAGGTGTTTATTATTAGTGTTCAAATTGGCAGCCAAATGAGTCTTGAAGGGAGTGACGGTGAGCAAGGGGTTGGACTACTGTTTTCATCGTATGCTACAGAAATTGATAACAAGCCAGCGTTGGCGGGTAAAGCAGTCTTTAGTGGGGTAAAGTTGGTTTATAGCTACCACAGTAAGGTGTTAGTGAAAGGAAAGGGTGATAAAGATAAGCTCAGTGGTGGTATGAGAGATGAAGAAGAATCTCTCATAAAAAAAGAAGTAAAAGGTAAAAAGGTGTTGTTGGAGCCGATCACTATTTTTGATACAGGTGCATCACAGCAGGGAGCGATATTAGACAATGTTAATCTTTAAAAAACGTTATGTTTTTCTAGTGCTTATCGCAATAAGTGTTGTTTTTATTTCAAGTTTCAGTGTTTCAGGAGAGAGCAAGGTGTTAAAGGGTCGACCAGTCTTTAAGTTAGAGTTAAATGCTTATGGTGCACGGTATCAATTGGACGTTAATGGCGCAGCCGTATTTAGAGAATATACATCTGCGAATCAAACCACAGTTGATTTGCCGATTAATCACTGGATGCACCCAGAGCAGAGTGAATTTAAATTTTTAATATTACCATCGAAGCGTGGTGGTGATTTTATGCCGGGTGCTTTTATCAAAGTGGCTCTATTGGTTGAAGATGAGGACAATGCCGAGGTGCGCTATCGCTTGCCGTTATTGATGTTTGATAGTAAGCAACTTCAAGCGGAAGCGGAAGCGGAAATGGCTGGGAGCCTTGTGGCTGGTCATTATCACTTAGCGGATAATAACCAAGTTGAATTGGGAAGTGGGGATATTTATCTAGATGAAATAGAGAAGATTGTTGATATTGAATATGAAGGGGCATTGACCTATAAACGCCAAGTCACTATCCCTAATAGTTTGCCGTTGTGGGCATTTTTCAACAGTGATACTCTGCCGAATTATTATGAGATGAATGAAGAAGATTATCGTGCCGCAGTCGACGATTTATTCATTGAATACAAAAAAGTCCAAGATGCGTTGGCTGTAAATGAGGTTGATTTGATTATGCCGATGTTTGCGGAGCGTAACCGTGAGGGTGATGCGGCCTTTTATTACGAAAAAGGGGAATTAGAGCAAATGCTTCGTGAGAGTATGCAAGAAGATATTGATGATCCTGAGTGGACTTTGAGCCCCAGAACTCCTGATGAGGTAGGAATAACTCTAGAGGATAATCATAAAATCGTCAGATTGAATTCGATTGGCTTTGTGAACTCAAACGAAACGTACAGTAATTATCCGATGTTATTTCGTCGTGAAAATGACCAGTGGATTTTAACTCGATAATTTGTATGCGACCGTGGGTTCATAGAGTGTATAAAATGACGAAGAATTTCATTCTGATTTAACGTAAATACTTTTGTTCGAACATCGAGAGGCCACCTTATCTAGGTGGCCTTTTTTATGCTCTACCCATCTGTATGTGACAGACACATAGATAACCTGAACTCGGGATAAAAATAGAAGTGAACTAAAAGCTGGCTCTGCGATCAGATCTTTCGACCAAGAGAGAACAATCGCAAGAGAACCAGCTATGCATAAACTAGTAGACTTATTTTGCCATGTCGATGACTTTTGCAAGGCTTTTCTACCTCAATGGCAAAGACTTCAACTTGAAAACGGTGAACGTAAGCGGAACCGTAAAGGACGCATGTCTGAAAGTGAAATAATGACCATCATTATTGCTTTTCATATGTCACACCAACGTGATTTCAAGAACTTCTATCTTGGCATTATCCATCGATATCACAAACGTGAATTTCCTACACTATTGAGCTACACACGCTTTCTTGAAGTAATGTCGTCTGTGCTCGTTCCTTTGAGCTCTTTCTTTACCCATGTGAAAGGAGAGCCTACAGGTATTGAGTTCATTGATTCTACTAGCATCAAAGTCTGCCATAACTTACGTATCCCAAGACACAAAGTGTTTAAAGGGACGGCTGCACGAGGGAAAGGAACAATGGGTTGGTTTTACGGCTTTAAACTGCACATTATCACGAATCACCTTGGTGATATTGTGGCTGCCAAACTCACTTCTGCAAACACTGATGATAGGAAACCAGTGCGAGAGTTATCAAAGGGACTGCTCGACAAACTGTATGCAGACAAAGGCTATATCAGCAAAGCGCTCACCGAAGATTTAAAAGAAGATGGTATTACGTTGATAACAACACACCGAAAGAACATGAAGCCAAAAGTCCTCGCCGCTTGGGATAGAGCGATGTTGTCCAAGCGGTTCATTATCGAGACGATAAATGACCAACTGAAGAACATATCCCAGATTGAACATTCTCGTCACCGTTGTCGGCGGACATTAAAGTTTAAAACTTTTCTTTCATGTAGAGCCTATTACTACATAGTGCTATAGATAAAAAGTGACAATAAAGATTGAAACTAAATTGATGCAACCACCTTCAGCACAAAAAATATAACAATAAAGTTTGAAACTTTTAAAAAGTTTACCTTTGCCTAATGTACACTTCAACAACGCCCAGACAAACTGGCGACGCCAGCTTGTTTAAGCTAAAACATCAAGACTTCTGTTTAGGATAGTAAAAGACTATGAAATTACGGGGCCAACTGTTAAAAGCAAGTTGGCAAAACGACGAGTTTCCCCAGTCGCTACTACTAGCAAGGTATCATCGGATTTTACAGCTGAGTAAAAATCTGCGCGTTCCAATAAGTTCATCTCAACACCATCTTCTAGAATATTTAAATATTCAGATTGGATTGTATTATCAAAATCTTGTGGCCACGCCATCATCGCAGTTGACTCAACATTAATCAGCTCGACAATACCAGATAGGACAGCCGTCGCTGGCAGCATGTCTTTTGCAAAGTTCAGATAAATAATCTCAGTACTATCACTGGAATTAGTTACAAAAGAATAGTTTGCATCGGCTATTAAGATCTGGGTCTTGTGGCCACATTTAGCAAGAATACCAAGTAGTTCAGGGTGGATAATTTTTGATTTGATCATAGATATTTTCCTCAAAATAATTGGGGCGCTATAACATTGCGCCCCTAAGCCATCAACAATTATCAATGACTTACATTCGGTAAACACCACCATTGATATCAAGAGTAATCCCTGAGATAAAGCCATCATACTCTGAAGCTAAATAAGTGATAGCTCTTGCCACATCATCTGGGTCACCTGCGCGGCCCAATGGGATTCCTTTTACAGTATTTTCAGCAGACTCTTTCGTTGTGTGCTGATTATGGAAGCGAGTACCCAAGATGAGTCCTGGTGCAACCGCATTTACACGAATACCATGTTCACCCAGCTCAGCGGCTAATGAACGAGTCCATGTTAGAACTGCACCCTTAGTCATTGAGTAAGTTAGTGAGCCTGCGTGTCCACCCGAACGTCCCGCCAAAGATGCTAAATTGACAATACTTGCACCTTCAGTATTTTCCTTTAGATAAGGGAGGGCTGATTGTGTCACGTTCAACATAGTCGTCATATTTACATCAATAACGGTTTGCCAGTACTCAGGTTCAATTTCTCCAAGCCATTTGCGTGCAACGATGCCACCAACATTGTTGATCAAGATATCAATCCCTCCCAAAAACTCAGCGGCCTCCTCAACACATTTAGCAGTCTCTACATTGTTAGTGAGGTTTGCATAACCAAACATTGCTTTTTGCCCACGTTCTTGTGCTATGAGCGATAATTTTTCTGGCCCTTCAGTTCCACTAAAGTAGTGAATATAGATATCACACCCTGCTTCAATAAGAGCTTGAGCAGTATTAAAACCGATACCTTGCTCACCACCTGTAAGCAGTACTTTCTTGCCTTTTAATTTTCCCATGATATTGCTCCTAGTATGTTTGTAGAGCATTAATTAGCTCTTCTAATTGTGGATTTTCTCGTGCAAACTTTTTGTAAACCGGTTGCACTTTGTCTTGGAACGTAGCGATGTCTGCTTCTACAATTTCACCACCATTCTTAATAATTTCAGCTTTCGCTTTTTCTACATATTCATCCCAGTAGCGATCTTGAACATCAAGTAGACCTACCGAAATTTTGCTAATAGTATCTCGATCTTCTTCAGACAATTGCTGCCATGTTTCCGTTGATACAGCCAAAATATCTGGGATCATCGTATGGTGATCTTCAGTGTAGTATTTCGCAACTTCATAGTGACGGTTTGCAAAGTAAGTCGGAATGTTGTTCTCTGCACCATCCACAACACCTTGCTGTAGAGCTGAATATACTTCGGTAGATGAAATAGGTACCGGGCTACCTTCCAATGCTTTCATTGTGTCTATATCAATTGGAGAGTTTTGTACTCGAATCTTCAGGCCTTTAACATCACTTGCCTTTTCAATTTTAGTATTTGAGTAGAAACCACGAGAACCACTAGATAGGAATGCTAAACCTACAAAACCGTCTTTTTTCGATGACTCTAAGATACCCTGACCAACAGGACCTCGTAAGATGCGTTTAGAGTCTGCTTCATCTTTATAAAGATAAGGAAGAGACAATACATTGTATTGCTCCGAGAAGGATGCCGTTAAGCCGCCACCAACTTTTGTAAATGCAAGAGTACCGTTTTGAAGCATTTGTAGAGTTGCTTCTTCACCACCTAATGTTGCATTGGGGTAGATCTTAACACGGTGCTTAGTTTGCTTGCTCACCTCGTCTGCAAACCAAGTAAGTGACTGGTGAACAGGATGATCTAGAGGCATAGCATGCGCTAGTTTCAATAGTTTTGCTGAAGCATTAAATGCAACCGATGAAGATAATACTGCAACAGATAGAGCTAATATTGATTTTTTCATTGTATATTCCTTTAACCTGTGTAGCCCGCTAGCCTTGGCAACCACATGGTTAGACTAGGGAAAGCAACGACTACCGTTAGACCTACAATAATCAGCATGTATAACGGAATTAACTTCGGTACGACTTCTCCTAGTTTTGTGTCTGATACGCTACAACCCACGAATAAGGCAGTTCCAACAGGAGGTGTACAAATACCGATAGATAAGTTAAACACCATCATTACTCCAAAGTGGATTGGATCCATGCCAATAAATCCGGCAATAGGTAGCATAATTGGTGTAAATATTAGGATTGCAGGAGACATGTCCATAAATGTACCAACAACCAAAAATATAATGTTAATTAGAATAAGTATTGCAATTGGGTTATCTGAGAAATTCAGCACAAAGTTAGCTATAAATGCTGGAATATCAGAGTAAGCCATGGCCCAAGACATCGCACTAGATGTTGAAATCATAAATAAAACAATGGCTGTAATTATTACGCTATCAAGAACAATTCTAGATAGGTCTTTTATCTTAATTTCTCGATATACAAAACCTAGAATTAAACTATAAACAACTGCGATAGCGGATGCTTCAGTAGCTGTAAATACACCACCAACGATACCACCCATAATAATAACCAACATCATGAGACTAGGAATAGCATCAAGTATTGTTTTGAGTACTGGTTGGTCTAATGTGATAGTTTCATTTGGAACACCAAACTTACGACCAAATATATATATACCAGCCATAACACATAGCCCCATAATTATTCCAGGAACATAGCCGGCCAGGAATAAATATTGAACAGAGCTTGTACTTACTAGTGCATACAGAATAAGAACATTTGATGGTGGGATAAGTAAACCTGACGGACAAGATGCAATGTTTACAGCACTAGAAAAACCTTTAGGGTATTTCTTTTCATCCTGCATTGGCCCCATTAGTCCACCCACTGCTGCCGCGGATGCTGTTGCAGATCCTGATAGCGAACCAAACATCATATTGGCGATGACGTTTACATGACATAATGCACCAGGTAACTTTCCACCAAGCAACATCGCAAAATTAATTAAGCGTTTTGCAATTCCTCCGGAGTTCATTAGATTACCAGCAAATATAAAAAACGGCAGTGCTAGTAATCCAAAATTATCCAAGCCACCAAGTAACTTTTGTGATGTTAATACTGCAGCCTTATCAATTGGGAAGTTTAAGAATATTGTAAGAAGAGACGAAAACCCAATTGCAAAAGCGATAGGTAAACCTATAACTAAAAATACAAATAGAGCGCCAAAAAGCATTAATACAGGTAAAAGCTCGTACATGAAATCTGGCATGTTTGCTATATAGTTTTCAGTGAGCAATATATCCATCAGAGTCATTATTTGTCCCCTTTTAGATTAAGAACATTTCTCATATTTTGTAAGGTGTCATTAACCGAGCAAATCGCAATAATCAGTCCAGATATTGGGGCTGATAGATATACATAGCCCATAGGTAAGTTAGAACCAAAAAATACTAAACTTGGAGATACTTGATTAAATT
The DNA here is from genome assembly GCF_041467535.1 of Vibrio sp. 10N.247.311.47. Taxonomy (NCBI): domain Bacteria; kingdom Pseudomonadati; phylum Pseudomonadota; class Gammaproteobacteria; order Vibrionales; family Vibrionaceae; genus Vibrio; species Vibrio sp. 10N.247.311.47. Next base: position 20,326 of record NZ_JBFSUR010000043.1, on the reverse strand, counting down.
TAAGTGTTGTCTGAACTACATTTGTTCCACCATAAATAAGCACAACAAAAGCAAAAATTAATACAATGCTATTTATGATTATTGCTAGTACGTATTGATGCTTAATAGAAAGCTTCGTTACTAAAATCTCAATAGCTAGGTGTCGCTTAAGAGCATAAACATAAGCTCCTCCTAGTATCCCGACCCATTGCATAAGGTATCGGCTAAGTTCATCCGTAAATGTTGATGGAGAGTTAATCACAAACCTAGTGAACACCTGCCAAACAACCGCAGCAACCATTATCCACATGAGAAAAATCAGCAGTTTTTCAAGTACTTTTGTAGTGAAAACTACCGCATTATTTAAAACTTCCATAATAACTCCTAATGAGAGTTTAAGTATTTGTAAGCGTTACAACAAATGTTACTGGTAACTTTTAATTTCAGTTTATCGACAGCATTAATTAATACAAACACTGAATAATGAAAGTGTGTTCTTGATCATAAGAAACATTGTTATTAATATGGAGATTTCACAATAGCAATAAAGCCAAGTAGCTGTTATAAAAGAGATTTTTTTTATAATTCTGTGTCAGGTAGGTAAAATAAAACAGAAGTTGAAGTCGATCACATACTAATGAACGATCAATTCGATAAGGAAACGCTTTGGTAGAAATGCGTATTAGATTGGATTTCCCGAACGTTATTATGTTACTGTAACAAAATATCAAAGACTATATATGGAGATAAATATGGTGACGCCTAAAAGAAAATCCAGACCCTCTTTGCAAGATATTGCGGATCAAGTAAACGTTACGAAAATGACTGTGAGCCGTTACTTGAGAGACCCAAATTTAGTGGCAGAGCGAACAAGAGAGAAGATAGCTAAAGCAATTGAAGAGCAGGGATACATCCACAATAGAGCCCCAGCAATGCTTTCTAAATCCTCTAGTAAATCAATTGGCGTTTTACTCCCTTCCCTATCTAACCAAGTGTTCTCTAGTTTTGTTCATGGTATAGAGTCAATCACCAACAAACGTGGGTATGAAGTTCTTCTTTCTCATTACAGTTATTCAGACGAAATTGAAGAAAGAAGAATAGCCACATTACTTTCCTACCAAGTAGATGGGGTAATTTTAACTGGGACAACCCATACAGCCCGAACACTAAAAATGTTAGAAACAGCTGGGATACCTATTGTTGAAGCCATGGAGTTAACTGACAATCCAATAGATATAGTGGTGGGCCTCGACCATAAATCAGCAGCTAGGCACGCTGTTAAATCATTAATAATAAAAGGAAAAAGTAAGATAGGCTACTTTGGGGCTCGCCTTGATAATAGAACTAAGTATCGTATGGAGGGCTATGATAGAGCAATCCTTGATGCTGGTTTGCAAAAGTATCACTTTCTTACCTCAAGCCACTCTAGCTTCACTCTAGGTCGAGAGTTGTTAGAACGAGCATTAATAGAATGCCCTGATCTAGACGCTATTTTTTGTACCAATGATGATATAGCGATTGGTGTTATTCTTGCGTGTGCAGAAAAAGGAATCGATGTTCCAAACGACATTTCTATCATCGGATATAATGCTCTCGACATTGGGCAAGCCATCTCGCCAAAGTTAACTAGCGTATATACCCCCCGTTATGAAATTGGCCAAACCTCAGCAGAACTATTGCTAGATAAAGTCGAAGGAAAGTTTATTGATAAAAAGTTCTATGATCTCGGCTTTACTTTGACCCAAGGGGAAAGCAGTTAATACAAGTAGCACAATGATCCCCCCCATCTAAAATTAATACTTACATCACAAAATTAATCAAGTTTCGACAAAAATCACCGTTACGGGTATCATGTTACCAATAACATTGATAGCTTGGTGTGGTATAGCTTAATAAAGGGGGATTTATGAGTGGATTTAGCATAGTAGTTATGGGTGTTTCCTCTTCAGGAAAATCAACCATTGGTGAATATTTAGCCAACCGGTTAAATACTAAGTTTATTGACGGGGATGACCTTCACCCAAAAGAGAACGTTTTAAAGATGGCTTCTGGGCAACCATTAACCGATCACGATCGCGCCCCTTGGCTGAAAAGAGTCAATGATGCAATTTTCAGTGTGGAAATTAAGGAAGAGAAGATGGTTTTAGTCTGCTCTGCTCTGAAAAAGCAATATCGAGATCAAATCCGACACGGGAACACGAATGTAACCTTTATTTTTCTTGATGGTAGCAAAGAGCTTATTAAGAAAAGAATTGCTCTTCGTGAAGGACACTACATGAAGCCAAAGATGGTTGATAGCCAATTTGCAGTTCTAGAGAAGCCAGTGGGTGAGCACGATGTGATTACCGTAAGCATCGATCAGTCCATACCAAAGTTACTCGATACTTGCGTCACCAGTTTAATTAATCGAGGAGTTATCTTGAATGAACAATAAAGTCATAGAAGTAACTAATCGGCTTATTAATAAGAGCAAAGCAACCAGACGGGAATTCTTAAAGTACAGTGAAGAGCAAGCGAAAACAGGAAAGAATCGAACCAACTTATCCTGTGGCAATTTAGCTCACGCTATAGCAGCTTGCTCGCAACAAGATAAAAGCAACTTCATGAACTTTACTCAAGCGAATGTTGCTATTGTCACCTCGTACAATGATATGGTTTCTGCTCATCATCCATATCAAGGTTATCCAACATCCATTAAGAAAGTTTTGTCCACCTCAGGACACACCGCTCAAGTTGCTGGAGGGGTGCCGGCAATGTGTGATGGGATCACTCAAGGTCAAAGCGGTATGGACTTATCGCTTTTCTCTCGAGATCTAATCGCGCAGTCTACTGCGATATCACTTAGCCACAATGTCTACGACGCAACTCTCCTACTTGGAGTATGTGACAAAATTGCCCCAGGGATGCTTATGGGGGCACTATCTTTCGCTCATTTACCCACTGCATTTATTCCATCGGGATTAATGGCTACTGGGATTAGCAATGAAGAAAAAGTAGACGTAAGACAAAAGTTTGCCGCAAATAAAATCGGAAAAGACGAACTACTTGAAATGGAGTGCAAGTCTTACCATTCCGCAGGTACATGTACGTTTTATGGCACCGCTAACACCAATCAACTTGTATTTGAAGCAATGGGACTGATGCTGCCTGGCTCCGCTTTTACCCATCCAAACTCAGAATTGAGAGAAAGACTTACCGATACGGCAACCAGACAAATCGTATCCAGAACACTTGGTTCTCCATCATACCGCCCTCTTTACCAAGTCATTACCGAGAAAAATATAATTAATGGCGTCGTTGCTCTGCTCGCTTCTGGAGGAAGTACAAACCATACCATCCATATGGTGGCCTTAGCTAAATCAGCAGGTATAGAACTCAACTGGGATGATATTGATGAACTATCAGAAGTGATTCCATTACTTGTCAATGTCTATCCCAATGGTCAAATGGATATGAATGCCTTCCAGTCTGCTGGAGGCGTTCCGGCACTGCTTAAGCGATTGAATGAGCAAAGCTTACTTCATCAAGATGTCTTAACGACCTTCGGAAACTTCGAATCTCAACTAACATTTCCCGTCATTGAAAATGACCAATTGCTCTGGAAGTCCTCAGAGGGCAGTTTGAACCCTGACGTCATTGCTGCAAGTGGCGAAGTTTTTAGCCAAACAGGCGGCCTTAAACTGTTATCTGGAAACCTTGGTCGAGGCGTCGTGAAAGTCTCTGCGGTATCAGAAGAACATTATGAGATAGAAGCACCAGCCGTTGTATTTACTTCTCAGCACGACGTAGAGAGAGCCTATAAAAACGGAGAGCTAACAAAAGATTGCGTTGTTGTGGTCACTCACAATGGACCGGCAGCCAACGGTATGCCTGAGCTACATAAGTTGATGCCTATTCTAGGTAACCTGCAAAAAAGTGGATACAAAATAGCTCTATTAACCGACGGGCGATTATCAGGGGCGTCGGGTAAAGTCCCCTCTGTCATTCATATGTCTCCAGAAGCTACTAGAGGTGGAGGTGTCGGATTAATTCGAAATGAAGATATTATAAGAATTAATTGTCATTCAGGTGTTGTTGAGAACCTTGCAGATATGAGTAACCGGCATGCATCAACTGTAGACACAGAAGCAGCCCAAAAAACTTGGGGACGTAAGTTATTTGAATCAGCAAGGAAGAACGTCTCCTCCGCTGAAGATGGAGCAAGCTTTATAGTCTAGCTCTGTCCACAAATTCTCAATATCAATATTAGAACAGCACTATAAGTAAGGATTTATCATGTCTACTACCAACGAGCAGCTAAAAGTGCTTAAAGTTATCCCAGTTATCGCTATCGACATAGCGGAAGACATCATCCCTCTGGGTAAAGTTCTGGCAGAGAACGGTCTTCCAGCAGCAGAAATCACCTTCCGTTCTGATGCTGCTGTAGAAGCTATTCGTCTGCTTCGCGAAGCACAACCAGACATGCTTATTGGTGCGGGTACTGTTCTAAACAAAGAACAAGTAATTGCAGCAAAAGAAGCAGGCGCAACGTTCATCGTATCTCCAGGTTTCAATCCGAACACTGTAAAAGCTTGTCAAGAAATTGGTATCGACATCGTACCGGGCGTAAACAACCCAAGCGCGATTGAAGCAGCACTAGAGATGGGTCTAACAACACTTAAGTTCTTCCCAGCAGAAGCATCTGGAGGCGTTAACATGGTGAAATCTCTACTTGCACCATACGGAGACGTTCACATTATGCCTACTGGCGGTGTTACCCCGAAAAACATCAAAGACTACCTAGCGGTTCCACGCGTTCTTGCATGTGGTGGTACTTGGATGGTAGACAAAAAGCTGATTGAAGCGGGAGAGTGGGAAGAGCTTGCACGCCTTACTCGCGAAGCGGTAGAGTTAGTAAACTCTTAACCGAAGACATCCTGACAAAGCTTCTTGTACATTTCGTCATAGTGTCACCTGTTAACTTATGAGGTGATGATATCACCTCTCTAACTAGGTGGCCAAATTAACTATGCCACTACACCCATAACTTTATGCCCAATTCAGATACAGTGACTTTTTGACGAGGTAACAGCAGTATTTTTGCAATATCCGTATCAATAGCTCGTAAACGCCCAGTACGATTCTGTAGGCCCCACCTCCAAAGCTCAATAGGGATCGATGGAAGGCTTTCTGGCATATCAGGAGCGCGGTCGTACTTATCCAATGGTTTGTTTAAGTTGTGAGCAAGTATTGAATAGAGCAGTATTTCAATAAAGTCTGATTTCGCCACAGCAGCTTCAACTCTATAATCTCTTTCACCATGCTTCTTAACCTTGTTACCAGTTACGACACCTGGCATATAGGGCTTGGACTTAGCCTGCAACGTACCAAATGATCTCTCGACAATGCCTTTAGCATCACCTCTTCGAGGTGGGGCACTTTCAAGGCGAACACCAATAGCATCAACCAAATAATTTGCTTGGTGGCTCATCAATTCACCACGATCAGCCAGCAACACATCGGGAATACCTATGCATGGCCACTGTTCTTCTGAAATATCGATACCATATTTTGCGCAAGTTTCTATTTTGCCGCTAAAGCTGCATATCAGTGCTTTCATTGCAACGGGGAAAGATGGGTTATCGAAACCAATATAAAACCCTGCAACCATACGACTAAAAACATCGATGACCATATAAATCGTCGGCCGACCGATTGCCTTGTCTGCATCGTCATCATCGACCAAGTAAATATCTGCAATGGTGGCATCAATCTCATATCGACTCCCTGGGCCTAAAGCTTGCTCGGTTGCAGTTCCATGTAGTGGCCTAACATCTTTATTGTAATTTCCTCGAGGTGTTTGAACGGTAAGCTTTGTGACCTTGCTATACTCGGTTTTGTTGAAATATCTAAATTGGCGGAGTGTAGGAATTTCATGCTCTTCAACATCTGGGTTCTTTAACTTATATGCTTTGGAAAACTTCCTATGTGCATAAGCAACGGAGTACCCTTTATCATTCATCAAATATTTATCACAAATAATTCGGAACTGTTTTCTGATTTCTTCAGTGACTGGTTTGCCATCACCGAGACCGTAAACCCTAGTTTGACCGGCTTTATTGGTTGTGAAGTTTCTTCTCTTTCCAGCCGCTCCTGAATTTTTATAATCAGGCAAAAGGGAATTTTTCATTTGTCCTCGCTGCCAATAGCGCCTCAATAGTCGATAGATTGTCGGCTTTCCCTTCCCCGACTCGACCATAGCCAGTTTAAGCCTGCTTGCTCGAACTCGCTTGTCGAATGCCCCTTCACCTTCAACAATAGGCTTGATCAATTCATAGTTACGTTGACTTTCCAAATAATTGCTAGACTCTTGATTCCAACTCTCACCTTGGAGGTATGAGTACGGGGCAGGAATTTTTTCTATACGCCCTTCATCGACCCAGTTGCGGCATTCATCAAAATAGACTCTTTCCGGTAAACCTTTATCCTCATCAATAGCAATCCAATAGAAGTAACTTGTCTCGGTAAAAAGCACGCGGTAAGCCTTACCGTCAAACTCTAGAGTTTCATTAACTGGCCACATTACAATGCCCCCCAAACAAAGATTCGCTTCTAAACGCAATTTCTTTCGCTTTCAAACTATGAAATGGTAAACGAATATCGAACGTTATAAGCCTTGCTGCACACATTAAACGAATATCATAAAGCGACCGACCAAGTTCTTGCTGGTATGCCATGTCATACTCTTTACACAGATCAACGACTTTTCTTTCTGCGTGTTGAACAAAATAAGCACTGATATGCTCAAACGTAAGCGATAGCTCATCCGTTATTACTTCATCAAAGTAGCCCTTAACTCCATATAACCACTCAATATTAGATACGACTGTTTTGTCTATCTCTTTATCTGTTACGAGGAACCAGGGGATTTTTTTTAGCTGCCAATAACGGCGTTCTATTTCAAGTTTTTCAATGGTTCTTGGGTCTTTTAAATCTTTGGAGTACTTTGCTTGAATAGCAAACTTTGGCTGAGTTTTAGAAGTGGTGTTAACCAAAAAATCTGAGGACATTACAAGGTTTACCCCTCCTTGAGAAGGGTGCCAAAGCTGACCTTCCTTGGAAATATTGAGAGTATCATCCCTGTTGAGTGGAAACTGCTCACGAATATCTGTTACCGAAGGGTTATGGTCTAGAAGGAGAAAGACTGCGAACTCAAGGTCCGATAGTACATGATGAATCCGACCCGTTAGGTGGGAGTAGACTCTTTGAGATCGGCCTTCCGAAGGGACCTCATTAACATACAGCCACGGCTTATAGTCAGAAAGCCTTCCTGCACCTCGGCCTTCATTTATCCGCTTGATGATTTGCTTTTCAGTTAAAACGTACTTTGATCTTGCCATAACAAAAACCCGGTCAACTTTAGTGTCACAGTTTCAAACTTTAATGTCTGCCGACAACCGTAGCTTACACGGGTTTATGCTGAACCTGCTTGGCGGTCTAATTGCTTACTGTTTAAAACCAGAAAAGCCATCACTCAATATTACCAGTACTGAAAAGTCAGGATTAATGGCGATGGCTTAAACCGATCTCAAGTTAAGTAGACAAGTGTGCATATTAGCATTGGCTAATTTTACATTGTGTACAATATGTTAAATAGGCTAGTTTAGTTCAACTTTTGTAAGCTTCACTTGCAAAATCGAGAAAAGAGATAAAAACCTACCCTCTTCTTTCACTTTATCCGCTAAAAGCATTCTGAAAGTTAATTACATGATTTCGCCAAATGTTAAGGGCTTGTAACTCGTTTTTGTTTCGCCTGGTTTTTTGATCTTAATCCTCAAAATGATCAGTTTTCTCTAGATTAGTGATACTGACGCCGCTTCGCTCTGTCGGCTTCATACTGACTCTACATGCAAGCATATAGCAGCCAGCATGAACCATACGTAAACAAGTGTAGGAGAGGAATAAAGTTTCATACTAAGCAGTCAAGTAACCCTGTTTGTACCGTTTTAAATGATACTCACCCAGAAATAAAGATTCATACTAATTCCTACTACAAAGTCTGAGTCACGCTACAACTGAGTAATAAAGTATCATACTGGTTGTCTTGGGCATCCACAGATTGAGCGGTCCCATTCAAACACGTTTCTGGACAATTTCGTTTCAATGACTTTACTAAATTAGTAGAGTATGGATAACTTCAAGTATAGAAAACTCGAAAAACTTAGCCGCAATAATTAGTGGTTCGGTTTAGCATGCCCCTTTATGATGGACTGTGCTTTAAACGAGGATGGAGATTAAATCGTTATGTTGGTCACTAAAGTAATTAGGCTGTTTGATCGAGTTCAATTCCCACTTCACCATGCCTGGTTGAAGCTTTTATCTGAAGCTATAGATGGCAGTGTGCTCGATAAACCATTACTCGATGAAGCCAACTGTATAACTAGTGCAATGGGTTTAGAGTATGTAGCTGTCTTGAATTCATTGCTTGAAGATAACCCTGATGTGTTTAGTGAGTTCTTGAGCCTTAAGGTTTGTGTGAAAAAACGTAAGGCAGTTGAAGGTGCTGAGTTTTCAACGAATATAGAGTTTATCGAGTCAAAACTCGCTAAATATAACACGACAAAAACTCCTCAAGAGCAAAGAATCGAGCAACAAAAAGCACAGGAACAAAAGCTAAAACAACGGCAAATAGCGTCTGACAAGATGTTTGCAGATCTTAGAGCTAAGTATGATAAGCAATTCATCGACTTCCCCTCACTCAATATTAGTTCGATTCGTAGGCACTCTAAAGCAGCTTATATTCTCACGACTCTCAACAAAGGTATGATCACTGATGCCGACTACTTGTGGCTTAAGCAGAAGGGCTTTGAGAATGATCAGGTGAATAGCATGTATTACCTTCGTCGCGCAGAGAACTCCAAGCGAATATGGAATACGACCAATAAACCGTGGAACTTGGTTAATTCCCTTGCTGATTATCGTAAAGCAGATAAGGCAAAAACAGCCCTAACCTTGGTGAATAAGCACTTTCCATTCAGATTTGCGAATGGGAATAAGAAGTTAAAATCTGCTTTGCTTACTACGGCTGGCGGTGTTAAACGTGATTTAAATATGCTAGAACAAGCTATCGAATTTGGCATACAGGCTCATGAATTGACTCTACAGGACTACCGCCCATGCACTTTGATTGGTGCGTGCAAAATGTTGAGTGGAGATATCTCCCAAGGTCATGAGTGGTATCAAAAAGCGATTAACCGTGGTTTTGAATCTGATTCTTATGAGCAAGAAATACGCTCTATATATATGCGAGCTAAAGCTAATGACAGAGCCAAAATCAGGAAATTGCTCATGAGTGATGGATGGTGCTACAAGTGGCTCAAATAGTAATTAAGACATTTCAAGTTAGATATACTAATAAGGCATGTAATAGCTTCTAGCTCGCTTTGGGGCAGAACTTTCTTAGAGCCATAACATCCGTAATCAAAAAAGGCAGCGTACCGATTGGAGAACGCCGCCTTATAGTATGACACTTTAATACTTAGTATGAATCTCTATTACTTGGTATGAAACTTTATTCTACTCACACAACAAGGACACATTAAACTTTTCGTGAAGGAGTTTGTTGTGTCGATCACTGGTAAACTTTTGCACTGTGGCCAACATCGTCAAATCTGTTTATGTTGGCCAAAAGCATTTATTGCTCGAGCGTAGTCATGGCTATCTATGATCCTAGGGGTATTTCCCAATGTAATTCTACTGTCTAGAGTACTTGTTTCTAAACTGGCCACTGTTAGCGTGTGTGTTTCTTAATGTAAAACAAGTAACTGAAAACATGGCACTAGCCATCATTGCAACGGATATTGTGAGTAGGTTGGTGAGTGCTTATATGGCATTTAGATAGGTGGATGATATTTTTTTTTAATTTCTGATAGGTAAAATCTATTGGTAATTGATACGCTATTGCGTAACAATCTAATGGTCAACACATACTGGAACTCTCTTAGAGGGTGTTGGTGTCGGAAGAAATTCCCCTAGTCAGTGAACAGGATAATTTAATAAAAAGACCAGACCAGATTTTTACTTGTTGAAAGCACCCTAGTGGTGCTTTTTTCATTTTTACTTCCTTTTAAGAACTGACCTTCCTTGTAGTCTTTGAGATAGTATCCAACTTACTCTTTTAGCTTTCCCATTTGGCAACGTCCCTTTTCCCCAATCATCAACCTCATAAGCTGAATTTATTCTAAGCTTTAATTCGTTTGTTGTGCCTTGTGGTTTAGATAAACTAAAAAAGATTGCGTAATCATATGACTCCATATAGTGGTATGACTCACCTTTTCTTGTCATATAAGGTACAGCATAATTTTCTAATAGCTTGGTTCTAATTAGATCGGGAAGTTCTTTACTACGATGATATCTATCTTTACACCAATAGCGACCTTCTTGCCTAAAAAGCAGAGGCCCATTTTCCTTTTCGTCCGTAAAGCAATGGTTAGCATAGCTAACATGAAGTTTTACGGCATTACCGTCAACCTCAATATCATAGGACGCACTCTGTAAATGCGTTAAGTCATAAAAATCGTCCCCAATAGTAAAGCCTTTCCAAGTCATTACTTATCCTTCATCTTTCTTTTTGCGCTGCGGGTAAGAACTTCCCTAGCCCATTCACTGACAGAATCATGATCCTCCGCCGCAAGTTTCCACAGATTTTTATCATCATCTGTACATCGTATTTCTTGTTTTTTATCAAGAGTTAAGACCTGTTTAGGTCGCCCCCTTTTACCGTTTTGTATTTTCATAAATTTAATTTTCTGTCATGACGTTATTTAAGTCAAGTTGTTTGCTTTTTATACATCACTATGTATAGTAATTGTCATGACATTAAATTGATTTCATAACGCAGGTGGAGATAATCATGTTTTTTGAGTTTTTTGATTGGAAAATCAAGTTAGGGATTATTCTCACTGTAGTTCTTGGCCTAAGTGGAGTCGTTAGCTTTATTTACGCATGGACAGCACCAGTATCAACTGATGCTTTGTCGGCAGTGACCAAATATCTAAATTATCGTTGGTTTGCTTTCTTTGTTGTCAGTACGTTCTCTATAGGTGCGGCAACTATCAAGTATCACGATAAAACACTAAAGCGTTGCTAAGGGGAAGTTGACAATATGAGAGCATTCAAAAAAGCAGCCCACGCCGTAAGGGAAACTCGTAATATCATGTAGATCTAGGTCTGGAAAATCTACCCTGTAGATTTGTATTGTCTGTAAAACATACTAAGGAAAAAATAATGGAAAATTTTGAATTTAAAACACCATTCCCAACCACCGAAGAAGGACTTTTAAATCTAGTAAGGTTAGATCGAATTAACATTTTGATATCAGTTCAAAATCGTAACGTAGACGAATTCAAGTGCCTATCAGCACAAGAAAAGAGCGTAGTAAAATCAGTTTCTTTCTCTGAAAACGGCGAAGTTTCAATTGAGTTCCATGATGTGCTAGATGCTTTCGAATCGCTTATAAAGATGGGAGTAGTTATTGACAAAGGTAACAAATACTCGGAACCGAGTGACGAGGGGTAACTGAGGTTATGAAATCAGTATTTGAACCACTTAACGCCCTCCTGTTTGTTTGTATGGCTTTAATTACATTGGTATTTAAGCCAACTGTAACTCAAACAGTATTAAGGCCAGTGATAAACAGCAAACGAAGCCTTTTGGTTAAACTGCGCTTCTTGAGTAAATGGTTTACTAAGCAAGTTCCATATTTTTCACCTTTTGTATTGTCGGTGTTTGGTTTGGTTTACATGCTATCGGGTGGTGTAGAGGCTGCGGTATCAGTCCTGATTATATGTGCTCTACCAGTGTTGTTACCAACTCCAAGCAATAACTAAGGGAAAAGGCGATATGACACAGAAATATAGATCGTACTGCGAGAACTGTAACGAAGAAACTACCCATGAAGTGGTTGGCTTGATGGATGTTGACGGCATCGAGTCAACGGCTATTGAGTGTGAACTGTGTGGGCGCACAGAAGAAATCACAGATTAAGTAACGCAACGGAAAAGTTATCTATGACTAAAACGTTAATAGGTGCAGTTCTGGCAATTGGTCTCGTACTATTGGGATTTAGTAAAATGGGAACTGATTACACGCAAATAGTAGATAATAACGCAAAGTTAGCCAAAGTGTTTGAAGATCTTAACGTGAGCAATCCAAACGGGTTTCAGGTATTGATGATTCAACTCTGTAGCGCTGTTGAGTCGTGTGGTAAGGAGTAGCCAGGAGAAAGCATGGGATTTTTTTTTGCTGCATTAGTATTCGTGATTCTTAGTTTTTTCATTGTAGGGGTGAGGGCATTTAAAGCTCAAGATAGATTGCAAGCATGTATTGATAATGGAAAGGTTCAGTTTGATGATTATCAAATTGAATTATCCAAAGGAATTGCGACCGATGAAAGAGATAAGATTGAAAATGAAATCAGTATTTACTAAAAGCGCAGCGCACTTTTACAATGTTAGGTCTGCGCTTATATCCTAAAAAATCAACATAGAGGAAAATAACTAGACACCGCCACCCTGGGGCGGTATAGTTGTTGTGAAAGGTCGGGAGTGATTCCATGACCTACTACGGAGAAACGCAATGTTTACACCAGAAGAACAACAAGTTATTGCTCACGCAGCCGCAATTTTCGCATCAAAAATCAAAACGTGTAATACCTTTACCAGTCCTGATTTAGTTAAAGGTTTTTGTCAAAATCGACTTGCTACCAGTGAGCGTGAAATTTTCATGATGTTAATACTCGATCAACAGCATCGTTTGATTGAAGCTGTTGAGCTTTTTCAGGGTACTGTTGATGCTGCGTCTGTATACCCGAGAGAGGTTGTAAAATCTGCCCTCAAGTACAATGGGGCTGCTGTCATTCTTGCTCATAACCATCCGTCAGGCGTTGTACTACCTTCTAGTTCAGATCGTCGAATCACAGACAAAATTAAAGATGCGCTGGCGGTGGTTGATATTCGTACTTTAGATCACATTGTGGTTGGTACTGAGGGAAGTTACGCTTTTTCTGAGCATGGCTTAATGTAACGATAACAGCGCGACACGATGTGTCGCGCTAAGGTTTTTATTATGAGTGAAGATAAGACTTTATACGGAAAGTTTGAACAGTCGATGACGCTAGTCGATTTAATCGAATCTAAATGCGCCTTACCCTTGAGTAGCCCTGATTATGTATCGCCTACACCTGAACAGATAAAATGGTTGCGAACATATCTTGGGTTGTCTCAGGCAAAACTTGGCTATTTTCTTGGTAAAACAGTAACCCCAAAAGGATGTTCAATTGTTCGAAAGTGGGAGACTGCGAGTGACAAAAAAGAACACCGTGAGATTGATGCTAACGCATGGCGAAGAATGCTATACGCTGCGGGTTTAGCAAATCCATCTGATGATGTTAAGCAAGTTCTTTAAGTGCAAGTTAGACAAGGGGAAATACGTGGATAAAAATAAAGCTATAAGCGTTTTAAAAAGTTCTTTAACCACCGTTAATGAGCATGAGCTTAAATGTTTGAGTCCGTATGTTGAAGTTGAAAAAGGTAATTTAACAGTGACTCTAGATGGAGAGTTTAGTGTCGAAGAATTGCAAGCGATTGCTGCTTGGATGTGTTCTGAATAAATTGCAAGGAATAGACATGTCTGATGTTAAAGCGAACTACCTAACTAACCTTCGCGATTTTTATGGGTTTAGGTATCAAAAACAAACAGCTTATACACTTGGGTTTGCAGTTATTGGAATTTTTCTATTTGGTTTCGGCTTTGCTCTAGCTCAAGTTGTACTTTTTGCCATCGGCTTTACTTTAAATAAACTATATCCATAGGGAAAATTGATGGCTCAACCATTCATAAAAATTGATGAGCAATCATGGTATTGCCATTTTAAAACGGAAGCGCCACATGCGGCATTATCTAAGCTTTATTGGGGTTTTGGTTGTCAATTGCTGCGCTTGCTCCAACGTTCGAAAAGTATTGAAATAGTGAATGCTTTTCACCCTGATGGCGTCGATAAAGTTATAGAACTAAATCAACTAAGAAAACAGAGGTAAAATCGTGTCTCGACCACTACTAGACCAAGCTGTTTACAAGTTCATTGATGCCAAGCTATCTAAAGATGGTCGTATTACGTCTGTCGACGTTTCTAAAGCGTTTGGTCTTGGCCGTCAAAAGGTTAGCGGTGTTTTTACTCAATACCGAACTGACCACCCTAAGAACATGTATCATGACGTACACCAAAAATGTTATGTGCGCGGAAATGATTTTAGGGCCGACTTACTCACTACCCACTCACCAGAGGAATACCTCAAAGCAGTAGGCGTAATTTTTGGTGAGTAAGGCAAAATATAGAGGAACGATGATGGATAAGTTTAGACTCAATGATGATATGGAGTGGGTTTGCTGTAATTGTGGCTCATTGGATATAACTGATCATTCACCAGGGCCGGCAACCACCGAAATTTATCAAGAAGTACCAGACGGTTACGGTGATCTGATTGAAAAGTTAGTGCCTGTAATTACAGAGTCGTACATCAGTTTAGAGTGCAACAAATGTCACGCTAAAGAATTTGAAGCTGTATAGGGGGATTAGATATTAAGCCGCAGAAAATAGCAAACCTGAATCAACGACTAGATCAATGGAATGAAAAAAGGCTAATTTGGCTACGACAAGAAATTCCTATGATATTAATCATTGGTATCATTGTGTGTAGTGGATTCATGTATCTAGGTTCATTTACGGTATCAAGTCTAGAGTCATCGTGGCTCTTGTGGGGTGCTATCTTTGGTATTGGTTTAGCTATCACCCCTTTGAAAATGTCATACCCAGAAAAGCCCTCCCAATCTGATGTTGATGCTGACGTAGCATTGAGGAAGGCATTCAATATGGATTCGTCTGTGAACGATTCAAAAAATCGAGATTAAGGGGGAAGTGATGGATAGGAAGAAAGTTATTGTAAGAACTTTGACCGTGATTTGGTTTGGTTTAATGAGCCTCTGTATATATAAATTTGCAACGATACCCGAACTAAAAAATGCAAAGCTAATTACTGAGCAAGTGGAGCACTACTATCCATATACTGAGTTAGTTCTCACGTTGATGCTTGTTACCCTTTTTGCAGTAATTGGGGTTAGGTCGTCTCATAAACCAAACTGACGTACATGAAAAATGCTATGTACGAGGTGATGACTTTGAAGCGGTACTACTTATTAACGTATCACCAGAAGAATACCTAACGCTGTCAGTGTTGTTTTCTGTGAACAGCAAAACTAAGAGGAAAAATCGATGTTTAATCAGACGGTTACAGTTGAAACTACAGAGTTGGCCGAAGCCATAAGTTTGTTAGCAGCTAACAATTTAAAACCTGAAAATGTAAGAGCGATAAAAGACAGCGAAGGCAATGTTCATTGTGTGCAGTTGGGGTTATTTGCTTATACACAAAAGTGCAATGCTATGGGTATAACGAATACACAAGTACAAGACCATACCAGAATCAATCTAATTAGTGGTAAATACCTGGTGGTCGCCTTAAAACCAAGTGAGGTTGCTAATGCATTGGGTTTTCAATTAGCTGATTGATTTTTCTAATGATGATTTAGACTTATTAAATAAAATTAGTGTATTACCAGTAATCGATTTGTG
This sequence comes from Vibrio sp. 10N.247.311.47, assembly GCF_041467535.1. Classification (NCBI taxonomy): domain Bacteria; kingdom Pseudomonadati; phylum Pseudomonadota; class Gammaproteobacteria; order Vibrionales; family Vibrionaceae; genus Vibrio; species Vibrio sp. 10N.247.311.47. The sequence continues at coordinate 4,683 of NZ_JBFSUR010000043.1, read as the reverse complement.
GAGAAATCTATGCCTGTATTAAAATTTTTGGCTTTAGTTGGGATTGTTACGTTAGTTTGGTTTGGTCTTGTCGACCTTTTTCATAACTATGGAGCAATGGTAGGGATACCGAGCCTGATTTTCGTTGTGTTGGTTGGTAGGTATCTCTCAAGAATTACCCTGGCCAAACTAAAAGAGAAAAAAGTTAAACAAGAACGAGAATGTTGATTTAGTAAGATATACCAGAAAGCAAGCAGTTATCCGCTAGTTATCCCCTGAAATTGTGTATAAATTATAACCGTTCACTTTTGCATGCAAAATCCTGTTTTTTCTTATTGACTTTTTATATTATTACCCGTAGTATGAACCTTGTAATCAGGCGTTAACGCCAGTCTCAAAGGAGTAATACAATGGGTAAAATCGTCGCAATCGGTAATGAAAAAGGTGGAGTCGGTAAAACGACTTCTGTTGTAAATTTAGCTTACTACTTTTCTCATGTGCGCAATAAAAAAGTGTTGGTAGTAGATATGGACCCGCAATGTAATTTGACGGATAAGTATTTTGACCAAGATGATGAGAGTAAAGCGAAACCTGCCTCTATCACTCGAAAAGTCGGTGAGGCGAATGTCATTTCATTCTTCGATGAAGAGTTCTATGGTAAGCCTGTCGAACTCAATTCTAATCTTCATATCTTTGGTGCTACTTTCAATATCAGCAGTCTTAACAACTGTACAAATGATGAAATTGGCTTCTTTGCTGACAACATCAATAAATTGTCTGAACAATACGACTACGTATTTATCGATACCGCCCCTTCTGTTGGAAACCTGCAATACTCGGCCCTTATCGCGTGTGATGGTTTATTAATTCCTACCACAGCAGAAGAAGACAGTTTTCAAGGTGTATCGAAAATTCTTAAGTCTGTAGCGCGTATCAAAAACACTTATGGTTTGGATGTGTCTGTATTAGGTATGTACCTAAACATGGTGAAAAAAGTCCCAACTCAATTGCAAGATTACTTCGCTACTAAGTTATCTGAGGATTATGGCGACCTGGTATTCAAGACTCAGGTGATCCATACAACTAGAGTTTCAGAAGCCTCAGCGTTCAAGCAAAGCATTATTGAGTATGACGCGAAAAAAGCTGAATACATCAACATCGATGCTTTGATGCAAGAGTTTGAATTGAAAGCGGAGGCGTTGTCATGAGTGGTAAGAAAGACTTTAAATCTTTAATGAGCAATAAGTCTAAATCGTTGCTCGATGAAGAAATCAACGAGGTAAAACCTGGTGAGAGCGTTGTTCTGATCCCTAAAGAGGACATCTATTCATCCGAACAGGTACGTAAATTCTTTGATGAAGAGTACATTGCCGAACTGTCTAAAAACATGGACGATATCGGTCAGATTCAACCCATCGTTGTGACTCACAAAGATATTCGTGGCTACAAAATACAAGTGGGTGAGTGTCGTTGGAGAGCGGCCAACCTGAGTGACAAAATCACTCACGTAGAATGTTTGGTGCGTGACGCGGGAACCGTGTTAGCGCAACTATCAGAAAACCTTCATAGAAACGACCTTACTCCTTTTGAAACGGGCCGCGCTTTAGAGCTGCTAATGGAAGAGCAAGGGATTGTTGAGAACAAAGATCTAGCCAATGTTGTGAGCTTGTCTGAATCTCGTATTAGCGCTTTTCGAAAGGCGGCTCAATGCCCTCCTTATATTGAGCTTGCTTATCACAATGGCATTATCCGTGATGTTGATACCGTCAACTCTCTACGTATTGCAGGAGAACTCAGTGAGGTAGAAACAAAGAAACTTCTTGAATCCCCTGTTTCACGTAAAGAAGCTAAAGAGCTCGTAAAAAGCCTAAAGGCTTCTAAGAAAGAGGCTAAATCAAAACCAGTTGATGGAGAACAAGCCTGCCCTGAACATCAAGAAGTTACGAATGAGGCGTCTTTAAATGAAGTCACTCAAACGAAAGTATCAGGTGCTACCCCTACCCCGCAAAATAATGGAATAAGAATATCGTTTGAGGGGGAGCAAGGCTTCATTGATCTCAATGGTCAAGCCGAAAGTGGCCAAATCGTTATTGTACTTGATGCTAGTCCTGGGAAGTTGACCGTACCAGCCAGAGATATCTCAGTGATTGGGTATCACTCGATAGAGCATGGCCACTAATAAAAAGAAGCTGGCTCGAGTCGTGAATACACATCGAGCCAACCTAATTAAGTTGTACTCATTAAACTTTGAAGGCAGCGCTACTCAAGCCATTGAACAAATAACGACTAGAGCGGTTGAACGGGCCTATGTTGATCATAGGCCGCCACCCCCAGGTGAAGTAATGAAAGCTTGGGTTATTGAAAGTCGTGCTCCTCAATGGGCTTGTAGGGCCACTTTTGATTTGTTGATTGAACTTGATTGGTTGCCAAATACTGATATTGAAAAAGCTATTGCAGCTCGCTTTCTCCTCTTGAATGACTACCCAATCAGTGAAAGTTGGAAAGCGTTATTAGGCGAGTGGTTAGAACTTGCCAAGCAAGCACAAAAAGAGAACTCAGATGAATACGAATAACTACAATGAAACTCTTAAAGATGAATACCGTACATTGGTTGTAGCGTTTTTTAACACCGTTGAAGAGCAACGTGAAGACCGCGAACTTAGCGCTCGTATGCTGTTTGAAATGGCTAAATCCAAATCGCTCACTGATAAAGAATCAATGAGCGCGGATTGGTTGCGCAATCGTGTTTACCAACCTCAAAAATATAAGCACCTACCCCAATGGATCGCTAAATCTGCATACTATTGTCTTATGGCTAGAAACTGGACTCCTACGAAAAACAGTGAATGGTTTGTAATGTTGGCCTTTTACGTTCGAGAGTTTGGTGGTGATACACCAAGTTATGAGGCTCTGAGTCAAAACCTCCCTGCTAACCTAGAAGGTGAATTAGGTTTTCAGTGGCTTAAGGTTTGCGTCAATGCAGTGAATGACATCAAAAAACAAAAACAAGAGAATCCGTCATGAGTTTTTCATATGAACAAAGAATTAAGCACTTACATGAGCTCTCTCAATTGCCTAGACAATCGCTTTGCTTTCAGCTTTTAACGATCATGAATCTTTGTCATCACAACTTGGATAATGGCAAGGTCGAACGATTGAAATCAGATGATGAAACCTTTTTCTATGAGGCTAATTCACTGAAAGAGCAGCTACTCGATGTGCCGAGTCTTAGTAATTCTCATAAGGTGCTCTATCTCCTACTCGATGCGGGTTTTATTGAGCGACGAGTGTTAGATAAAGATGGCCAAATCGTTATTGGTGATAGCTACCAAAGAAACACGGCCAAAATCTATTGGCGTATATCCGACAAAGGGTTAAGTGTTTTCGGTTAATTAAAAACTCAAGGAATTAAGTCATGAACGAAGAACTATTCAAGTATTGGGATTCGGATAAGGCCAAGAAAAAGCAAACTGCTATCACGCGTTTAAGTAATGGTTTAGCCAAGGAGCTTTTAGGAGACCGAAATACTAAGTCGCTGTTTAGTGATGAAGAAATTGAAGCTATCGAAAAAGCTAGAGAAGCCTTGGATAGTGTCAAACATAAGTTCACTCACCTTAAAGAGAAACGACTTAGAGATGAGCAACAAAGAAAACGAGCTAAAGACGCTAGACAGGCTTTAGCTAAGAAGCTTTCTATTGCATACATTAAAGGCTCAGGCTCGTATCCGCTCACGACTTTTTCTAGAAATCACTTCTACCTATTATGTATGTTGAATGACCTACGAACTGGTTACACGCTTAGTTTCAACGATTTAGATGTTGAGGATTCCAGTGGTGTGGTAACTCCTGATGAAGAGCATTTTCGACGAATGAGAGATTACAATGTTGATACTCTTAAACGAGAGCTAGAAGAACGTGTGATTACTTGGGTTCTCGGTGCCTGGACGTATTCTGGAGAGTTAATAAATGAACCTGAAGCGAGACTAGCTGATCTGACTTCAAAGCTCGATGCGGCTTTTGTAGGTACAGTCGATGAAAGATACAAGGGGCAAATAGAGCGTCTTGAAAAATATAATCGGGCCATTGATGCAAAAGTTAAACGATCTGAATTTAAGATTGTTCAAGATTGATTTGATCGGTATCCCTTCCTTACTTCTTTTAACGTTCTTTTCTATCAAACTCAAAGGGCGTTAAATCGACACTCGATTTTGCATGCAAAATTGCTCATGATTAATTTAGAAAATATGAGAATATTTCTGTTAGGCCTAACTCAAAGCTCATTGGACGCGTGGAGAGTGACTTTCAATTTCGCATTGTGACTTTTGCATGCAAAATTGGACAAGCACGTGTGCTCTACCAAATAATGTTCGTTATGGCATAGGTTAATTATAACAGTTGATTAAGGTCGATGAGTTAGCCTCCACCTAGAACAATTGAGCCTTGCTTTGGGGTTACCCTTCGGGCAAGGCTTTTTGCTTGTATCTTTCATCTATGGCCTAAGAGTGACATCACCCTGGTGAGTCACTGCGTGCCGCCCCAGAATGTGCCTCTCTACAGCCCTAGTTAAAAGGATATCGCTGCAATCCTGAACGCCTCCGCTACTACGTAGCTGCGCTTCGTCGTGCCTCCTAATTGCCTTTCACTGACTTTAATTAAGGTCGAGTAAGGGCTTGTTTTCTTATGTGCCGATTTTCCTTTCGACTCG